>CAJQMY010000064.1 GCA_905479565.1 uncultured Candidatus Nitrosopumilus sp. | reverse complement strand
TGCAAGCGAGATGCTCTTGAATCCCATCCTCTTTCTTCCCTGTCTGTGAAGCTCTCTTTGTTTTCCAGCTTTTTCAAGCTTTGATCTAACTGTTTGCATTCTATGTTTGATGTCGTTATAATACACATCAACTTCAAATTTACCTATTCCCATAAATCCTGGCTGTTCTCCCATATTTGCAAGTCTAACTTTTTCTTTGGCTCTTACCATCTCATATCTTAATTGTGCCAATTTGACCTGCAACTTTGATTCTGCACTTGAAGCTCTACTTTCAAAAATCTCTAGAATCAATGCTTCTCTATCTAATATTTCTCTGTGTAATTCTGTAGCAAGATTGTAGTTTTGACTTGGTTTTAAGATCTCATCGAATACTATAATGTCTGGTCTTAACTTGTCTGCAATTTCTTGTAATTGCTCCAGTACTCCGCCACTAATGCCATACTTTGGTTTCTGAAGATAATCCTGTGTTATAACGTGGACTACCTCATATCCTGCGGCGTTACATAGCCCCTTTGCCTCATTTATTGAGTCTTCTTGATTATATGTGATTAAAATTGCAGAATTCATTCTATTTCATTTTTTAATTGAATCTAAGATAATTGTATTGGACATGTTTTTAGAAATTAATCGGATTTTTTTAGGGTTTTTTCAATATTCATATTCAAAACTATTTCAGCTATGTCACTGGCATATTCGGCAACTCTTCGAATATTTTCAGTCATTCTTCTTACCCTGTAAATTTCCTCATCATCTTTTAATGATTTTGAAACATCTCTTACTTTTTTCTCAAATTTTGCAATTTCCTTAATTTTTGTGATGATTTTTTCAGCTTGATTGTAATCTTCTTTGAATAATGCAAGGCATGAATCATCTAAAACAGACAAGCAAAACTCATTCATTTCCTGTAACTTTTGTAAAATTTCTTTTTTTACAGGTTTTTTAAATTCAATCAAATCTTTTGCTATGAATGCAGCATGATCTCCTGTTCTCTCTATGTTTTTTACAACGAGTCTGTATCCTAAGCAATTTCTAGCGTTTCTGAAACCCATTTCTTTTAGCATATGCTCATTTTGAATTGCAATCTTTAATTGTCGAATAATATAAAATCCAAATCTATCTACTTCATCATCTGTATTGATGACTTCTTGAGCCAATTCTAAATTATTTTCTTTTACGGCCAAAATTGCATCACTTGACATTGATTTTGCCAGGTGAATCATTCGTTTGAAAGCACCGTCTACTGATAATTCTAACAAATTTACAAGAACTTGGACTGTTATTCCACTTGTTGAATCTGCAATTATCTCAGAACCCATCAACATTCGTTTTACAGCTTCTTTCACTGTGTTTCTTTGATGAGGGCTTAATCTGCTATTTTTTGGTTTTACGTTAATGGTTTTGTATCCTAAAAAGTACAATGAAATTAATTTTCTAACAATGGAGTCTGCTTCCTCCTCTCCTTCAATCTCTATCATTGCATCTTCTTTTTTCTCAGTTCTGAATTGAAATTTTGGTGGATATAGCTCTAATGTTGATGAGTCTTTTCGAACCATTCTGATTTGGTCTCCTTGTTTGAGACCTAATTCTATAATCCATTGTTTTGGTAATGAAACTATGTATGATGATTTACCAGTAAACTGTATTTTTCTAATTTCTCCTCCATCTTCCATAATCTAAAGAGAAAATTTTATTCTATATAGTTTGATCCTTCTAATATAGACTAGCACTGAACTAATATTTAGAAAAAATTCTACTATGAGTATTGGATCACATTCTTAAACTTCAGCATTCTCTCGATGCATTATTTGGAAATGGTTCATCAAAATTATTACCAAAAGATATTGAAATGACTTTTTCTAGAAAAACCGGCAGAATTCGAACTGTTTCACAAAAAGGGAAGTTTCTATGTACTTTGAGAATTGATGGGAGTCTTGCAATTAGTATTCATTTTGCTCAAATGTTATTGAAAGATAAAAAATTTAAAGAAAATTGTATTGAAATAAATTCTGATGCTGCTCCTTTTGTTGAGCAGGGCAGATCGGTATTTTGTAAACATGTTATATCATGTGGAAAAAATGTCCAAATATCTACAGATACCCCTGTATTATTCAAAAATAAGGTGATTGCGGTAGGAAGGGCGCTCTTATCGTCTGATATGATTTCCGATTTTGATAGAGGTGTGGCCGTAAAGATCAGAGATAGTTTAAAAAGTCGTAATGAGAAATTATCATCATGATGCGAGGAGGAGGAAATCGTGAAATGCGAAGAATGATGGATAAGATGGGTTTGGATATGAATGAATTATCTAATGTTCAGGAAGTTATAATTAAAACTGATAAAAAAGAAATCATCATTTCAAAGCCTGCTGTTACTGAAATGAAAGCAAAAGACAATTCAATTTTTACAGTAACTGCTGATAGTTATGAGGAACGAGAATTGGAGGTTCCAATTTACTCAGAAGAAGATATTCAGCTTGTAAGTCAACAAGCTGGTGTTGATGAGGAAAAGGCAAAAAATGCTTTAGAAGAGGCTGAAGGCGATCTTGCACGAGCTATCTTGCTTTTAACAACTGGATAATCTCAAAATATTACATTCTTGTGCCTAAAAATGAATGATTTAAGTAATGGATTATCCGATTCAGAACATAATGAGTAGTATGGCTGAATCCAAAGTCACAGGAATTATCAAATCATTGAATGCCCTAGAAGATGATCTAGATTCTCTAAATAGCAAAGTTGGAGATATGAAAAAACAACTATCTGTAAAGGCTATTACTGAAATTGACAATTTATTAGAAAAAACCCGTGAAATGGCTACTAAAGAAGCTGAAGTCATCATTAATGCTTCTAAGGATAAGGCAACTGCTGAATCTGCGAAAATCGCTCAAGAGGGTGATGTAAAGTTAACTGAAATCCAGTCTAGAATAGATGCAAGTTTTGATGAAGCAGTCAAACATGTGGTATCACTAGTTTTGAAGGCATAAATCTAAAATCCATATTTCGTTTCATCAATTGTATGTTAATTATAGAATTGGTATGTTCTAATTGCTACTAACGGTAAACCCACTGGATTTTTTACTTATTTCAAAAGTCACAATTCTTCTTTTGATTTTGTACTTTCAGAAAAATTTAGGGTTTTCCTGGAAATTTTATACTCGTGACTTTAAAGGAATTTCTTAAAAAATGTGAGAAAATTTTATTTCATGATGTCCTTAAATCTCATTCTGCTGTATTTGGAAGTGCAATGATGTAAAAATCCAATCTTAATTTTGAAGATAAAAATCTGATTTTAGGAGTTGATTTTGGTCAGCGAATAAGTTTACCCATATTTTATTATGACATAGAACTTGAGATCTTGGTCCATGATTCTATTGAATAATTGATTTTCATGTTATTGGAATTTTAGGTAGTCTTAGAACAAAAAGAAAAACTCTAAAAATTGGAGATAAAAATGCGCACGTTACAAAACAAATTATAAAAATGCTTAATCTAAAATACTGTTTATTATTTAAATTGGAATTTCTAGATGAAAGAAAAACAAGTGTGAAACTTAAGAATTTTAATTGACAAGGAAAACGAGTTATGTTTTCAGAAAAATATATTTTTTAGCAGTAACGCTGACGTTCAATTTTTACATTATCTGTTACTGATTAGTAATTTTAAAAAAATCATGATTTATGGAAAAACTCTGGATTTACGATAAATTCATGAGGTTGATAGTATGATAACGTTACAAATTTTTATTAATTTTTTATAAATAAACAAAATTATTCGCCAAATATCTGTATTAATTTCTATTTTTTTTCAAAATATGGTTTTGAAATCAGCTATACATATTTATTATTACTTTTGTGTTTTTATTTGAAAATAATAATTTTGATCGGCTAAAATTATAAAATATTTATAATAAAATCCAAAATTTTATACAAAATTTATCGATCCACCCTTATATAGTTATGAATTTTATATAATAATACCAAGATGACTTGTAAAGGAATTTGTGTTAGATATAAGGCTCAAAAGCCTGTTGGCACTGGAAGATATGCTTCTGGACAACGTCGATGTCAAATTTGTGAAATATTCATCAAATGGGAAGGACTTTGGTGTCCATGTTGTGGGTACAGATTAAGAACAAAACCACGTAATTTGAAATACAAAGCAAAATTACGAGCTAGAGTTGAGGCTGATTCTATGGAAGCTGCAGCATCTACTGAAATTGAATCAGATGTTGTAGAAGTAACTGTTAAAGCAAAATCTAAAGCTAAAACAGCTAAAGCAAAAATAACAAAATCCAAAGTTAAAGCAAAAACTAAAGAAAAAACTCCATGTACACATTGTGAAAAGCTCTTTGTTTATCCAGATAAACATGAGAAGAATTGCAAGAAGAATCCTGAAGTTGTTGCTTCCCAGAAAAGTGAAACAATAGCAATAAAAGCATAAGATTTGTTCGTAGCTCATTGACCTCTTCAAATGTTTTTTTCCATAAAATGGTAAATTTGGAGAGTCGTATTTTTTCTTTACAAATTCAAAAATTTGAAAATGGTTATTTCATTTCAGTTACTGAAGGATCAAACAAATTAGGATCAATGGTAGTTTCATTAGCAACTGGTCCTACACCAATTACAACTACGATTATTCCATCTAGATCAGAATCTCTTTTTTTAAAACTTGTTTCTGAAAGAATTAGTACTCGCATGAGGGGAATTGCTCTAGTTTCTGTATTTATCCAAAAACCTTTAGAATCAAATACGGCAAAAGGCTTAATGTCTAATATTATGGAGATGATTGAGAATGAGTGATTTAAGAAGTTACATTTCTCAAATTAAAAAAATCAATGAACTCAAAACCATAAAATCTTCTGTTTCAACAAAATATGAAATTGCTGGAATTACTGCTAAGGTTGATGGATCTGATGCTGTATTGTTTGAAAAAATAAAAGAAAGTGATTTTAGATTAATAGCAAATTTAGTTGGAACTAGAAAACGATTTGCAATTGCTGTTGGTGGCACGGAAAATAATATTCATGAAAAAGTGATTTCTGCAATAAAAAAAGATAAAACGCCCAAAATTATTTCTTCAGGAAAATTCATGGAAAATAAATCAAAAAACTTACTTTCTATGCCTATAGTTACTCATTTTGAAAAAGAATCTGGTCCATTTATTACCTCATCTGTAGCATATGCTAAAAATCCTGAAACTGGAAAACAAAATTCTTCATTTCATAGAATGATGCCAATTGATAAAACTCATTTTTCTATTAGAATGGTTGAAGGCCGTCATCTCCATAGATGTTTCATTGACGCTAAAGAACATGGTGAAGATCTCAAAATTGCTATAACTGTAGGTGTTCATCCGGCAATTTCAATTGCTGGCGCATATCAGGCAGACTGGGGAAAGGATGAAATCGATATTGCAAATTCTCTTTTAGGTGGAAAATTAACTTTAGCGAAACTTCCTTTTTCAGGCTTAAACGTTCCTTCTGGTTCTGAATTTGTCATGGAAGGAAAAATTCTTCGTGATAAAATTCATCCGGAATGGATGGTTGAAATGCTTCAGACCTATGATCATAAAAGATCTCAACCTGTTTTTGAACTTGAAAATCTCTATTTTAGAAACACTCCTATTTTTCATGATGTTTTATCTGGATATTCAGAACATAGATTGTTGATGGGAATGCCGATTGAATCAAAATTAAATGGAGAATTAAAGAAATCATTTTCTCAAATAAAACAAGTCTCAATGACCAATGGTGGATGTAACTGGTTACATGCTGTAGTACAAATTAAAAAGAAAAATGATTCAGATCCTAAAAAAATTATTAAAAAAACGTTTGAATCACATCGTTCATTAAAACAAGTTACTGTAGTTGATGAAGATATTAATCTCAATAATGCTGAATCTGTAGAATATGCAATGGCTACAAGATTTCAAGCTGATAAAGATCTAGTCATTATCAAAAATATTCGTGGCTCTAGCCTGGATCCGTCAAGTAATCAACAAAAACTACGAACTGCCAAAATGGGCATTGATGCTACTAGATCTCTTTCTAAGCGTCCAGAAGGATTTGAATTAGCTAAAATTCCAAAAATTGATAAAATTAAACTTCAAAAATATTTTAAATAACTGGAATTAACTGATTAAATTAAATTAAGAATAATAATTAGATAAAAAATGTCACCAGAAAATTCTAATATACAAGAAAAATCTCCCTCAGAATCTCATGCTGAAGTTATTGTTCGAATGTTCCCATCAGATGCAAATCCAGCTGGGAATGTTTTTGGAGGTGAAATTTTAAAACATATTGATATGGTGGCAGGAATTGTAGCTCAACGTCACAGTCAATCAAATGCAGTTACTATATCTATGGACAGTGTAAATTTTTTAAAACCTGTTTTTGTTGGAAATGTCCTTACATTAAATGCTAGGATAAATTATGTTCATAATTCATCAATGGAAATAGAAGTTAGAGCTGAAGCTGAAGATATTATAACTGGAATTCGAACTGTTACCGGAACTGCTTTTGTAACATTTGTGGCTCTTGACAAAAATGGAAGGCCAACACCTGCTCCTAAATTATCACTAAAAACAGATGATGATAGAACAAAATTTGAAGAAGGTAAAATCCGAATGGATGCTAGATTAAAGAATCGTCAAAAATAATCACGCCTTCATAGATCTACTTAAGAATAACGAAAGTTATGTTTAGTTAATGTCAGAACAATCAAAAAATAATGAATGGGATTCATTATGGGAAGAATATACAAAATCTCTTGAAAATTGGAAATCCCTTTTTGAGCAAATTCAAAATGCAAGTAATGATATGCAATCTAAATTTAACAGTGTTTGGGACAAAGCGACTGTTGAGTCTAGTGCTGATACCATGAAATTGTTTGGTGAAAATTGGCAAAAAGCTCTCAATGAAGCAGGAATGAATTCGTTTAAAGAATTTGGTGAAAATTGGCAAAAAGCTCTCAATGATTCTAATGCTGCCACTTTCAAACAATTTGCTGAAAATTGGCAAAGGACACTCAGTTCATCTGGTTTAGAACAGATGAATGCATACGGTGAAATGATGAAAAAATTTGCTGAAACTTGGACTTCAATGTGGCCAAAATCACAATAAATTGTTGAATTGAGAGAAAAATTTCTCTTTTTTTATACTTGCACTGAATTAGAAATTATGACTGCAGTAGGCGTCACTGGATATTTGTTTCATTTAGAAGAATATGTGCCATCTTTAATTTCCATGATTGTTTTTGGCAAGCTATTTTTTTTCATTTTATCATGGAATATTTTGATAGAAAAAAATTACAAACAAAAAACTCTCATGATGTGGAAAGAATAAAACTATGATTAATTTATAATTTTTTGATGTCAGTTACTCAGAGTGAATATTACGTAGAATTATCTAGTTTTGATGATTTAGCAAGATTAGTATGTGCATTACAAGAGTATCCTAAACGAGTTTATTCTCAAGAATTAGACGGTATTCGAATTATCTCAAGTAGTTTAACACTTGCAAATACACTGTTGATTTTTTACGCCCCAATACCAAAATCCGGAAGATATGTTTCATATCAAGTTAATTCTGGAAAAGAAGTTTGCGATATTGTTGAATCTACAAAAACTAATTCTAACTATGCTCCAATTATTCATATGGAATCTAAGTTTTCATCTTTATTAGTGCAATCAAAGAAAATACCTGATCAGTTTCATCCAATACAAGTAAAGGATTTAGGCAGTTTAGCTCGATTAACATATGATCCAGAATTTCCAGATGAACAAAATCTTACACTTTATGCATTACCTTACAATAAATCTTGGGTACTGGGATACATTACTTCTCTTGAAATGGACGAAATATACTATAATTTCAATTACGTTGAATTAAATTCAGAACCTACTAAGCATTTTGTTAAATATCAAGGAAATCAAGGTCAAGATCCAGAATTCTCTGATAATTTTGATCACGGATATTCATATCTACCAATAGTTAAAATCAAATCAGAATACTCAATCTTTGGTTTAACTAAATAAATTCTTATATTTTTTTGATTAAATCCTTAATCTTTATCCTTGATTCTTCAACTAATCGTTTTATTACTGGAATGTAAATTTCAGATGCATAGATGATTTCGACATTTTTGTGATTTTTAACATCTAAAAATGTAGATGCAATTATCTGATTATTTTTAACTTTAGGCTCATTTCTTTCATGTCTTTTATAATTAATAATTTCTAAAAAAACTGGAGATTGTCTTTTTATTTCAATATTTAATTCGTTTTTAGAGCGTAATTTTTTATTTTTCAAAGGAACATGAATTTCCAGATTAATATCATCTTTGTACCTATCTGATGCTCTAATCATAATTTTTACGTCAGGTAATTTTCCAAATTTTTTTCTAAAGTTACATATTTCACTCATTAAATTTGGATATAGATTTTGATGCTCTTCAATGTATTTTGTTCTAAACCATTCTGAAAATTTAATTGCATTTTCATCATTTTTTAATTTTGCTTTTTGTTGAAAATTTTCTTCAATAACTGATTCAGTCAAAAATAATTCAAAATTTTTGTCAGCTTCTTCAAAAATTCCTGCTATTATTTTATCTCTTAAACTAATATACTGATCAAAAAAATAATTTACATAAAATGGATCAGGTTCATATTGTTTAATTTGTTTTAAAGAAATTTCACATTTTTCTATTGCTTCTTCAATATTCATTAGATCGTATTGGATTCTGAATTGATATATTTTGATTGTGATTTTAAACTAGTAGCCAGTTCTTTAAAAATTTCATTTACACTGACATCTACTAAATTTATTGTGGCATTTTCTTTAACAATCTGCTTTTCAAATTTATCTTTAATTGCAAATGATACTGATGACCAATGCAATGTTCCCTTCAATTGTTCATCTACTGTAGAATTGGTTGTTGGAAAATTCGCTGGAGAAAAAACAACTCCATTTGTCCATTGCATTGTAGGTATTCCTCCTCCTGATGATCGTGTACTAAATGCTATTTGTTTTACCCAATCCTCAAACTTGTATTCAATTACCTCGTGAATGATCAATTTTTTCCACGGTTCAATAGAAATTTCCATTAGCTTTAATTGTATGATGTTGATTATAACCCTATTTTTTATGCCTATTTTTAGATATTTTTATGCCTTTATTCAAATTCTGAAAATTAATTTTTTCAGTTGATATTTCAAAAATCATTGCTTAATTAGTAGAAACTACTTACACTCATAGTTTAATTAATGATTTAATATTTAATTAGAATGAGTACCGTTGACTTAACGTGGGACGCTCAGGTTATACATCACTATCCATTGAAGAGAAAAAATACGCCAAGCTCAGGCGTGCTTTTGACAGCATAGTTGATACAGAGAAGACATTCACAGTATGGGTAATGGAGATATTAGAGACTGCACTGAATCGTGAAAAGGCAGTTAACAATAATTATCCCGGAATAAAATTTGTGAGAATCAAATCAGGCGGATGTATCCTAGAGGAAAAAGGCAAAGATTATTGAGATAAACGTAAGCAGGAACGCCTTAACATGCAGCCAGGACAAAGGGATCTGCAAGCATGTTCTTTTTGTCGTGATGCACCCTTCCTTTGAAGTTTAACATCATTAAATTATTTCCAGGGGGCTTTTTTTATACTTGGTTGTTGTATATGATAATGATTACGTATGTCAAACTCTATTTCATGTTCAAACTGCGACATGGTTTTTTCTAGCAACGTAAGGCTTGAGAGACATGTAAAAAAGGCTCATCCACCCAAACAAAAAATTGAACGGAATCCATCATCTGATTTTAATCATGCTGATTTTAGTCATAGTTTTTCATTGTAACCAAATTTCGTAATCTTAATGCCCAAGCTACTGCAACATCTGAATCTTGACCTTGGAATCCATGATTGTTTTTGCATGATTTTCACAGTATCGAATTATGGTCTTGCACAAAACTTTTCTTGATTTGTCATGATTGACAAGTTATTCAAGAACAAACAGGAAAAAGTTTACACCATGAAGGATGACATGAAAAGGTCATTCATGGACCCTTCCTTTGAAACATAGGGTTTTCACAGATATCTACAAGATTACAACCAAAATAACTAGATATCAAAAAAACAGGCAATGACAAAAAACAGATCTACAATCCAACCTCAACATTATTCAAAATTGTTCCGAAAAACCACAATATTAGGCAGAAATAGTTATTTAGGTACCCCGCAATAAGGTATCTCCTATTATATATTACAAAATCAGTAGATTTGCATGAAACAAAATTCCAAGGAATCAAAATTTCAAAAGAGTCTTACCCGACCAAAGATATCTTGTCGAAATACCTCTACGTCCTATCTGTTCCTTGGAATTATTTTTTCTCTTTCCCTAATTGTCATGACTTCCAGTGCCATGGCGGACAATCATGTCACAGTTACTATTGAAAGCAAAGAAACTTGCGGAGATTCTGCATGTCTATCCAAGGAAGGATTGATCATTCCAACACATACAACTGTAACATGGAAAAACAACGATTCAGCACCACATGTTATTTTGAGTGGAAATTCAGATGATGGAAGAGACGGGATATTTGAGAGTGGAATGATTCTCCCAGAAGAAGAGTTTTCAATGACTTTTGAAGAAAGCGGATATTATACCTATTATTGTGACACTCATCCATGGATGGTAGATGTAATATTGATAAACTCATGAATAGAAAATTAACTTGTTATGATGTTCTCGTTTAAAGAAAACTTTTGGTTAATTGTCCCAGTATTGATTATCATTCCAATGATAGCAACTACCATAATCGTTCATGAAGAAGAGGAGAAGAACATTACTGAAATAGCAAAAGATTCAACTATAAATGAAAATGAATTCAAGGCAAAAGAGATATCATCAAGTATTCAGTTTACTTTTAATTTAGTTGAATCAAACGTAGACTTTCTACTAGCGTCAGCTACTATAGACGGAATAGTTTCAGACACCGAAGAGAAAAACATTATCGCAGTATTTGACGAATTAAACAAAATAGTTCCGATGAGTATAATTCTAATCGACAAAGACTTTAAGGCATATTACGGACTAGGAGATGAGTCCATTCCAATTAATTTATACGTCAAAGAGTCATTTAACGACATTGATTTTTCTGACACAAAAAATGAGATAAATCATATTTTTAAAAATTCCAAAGCATTGGTAATTTTTAGTCAGCCTTATTCCAACTCAGAAGGCTTTGTCGGTATGGCATTAACAGTATTTTATCTAGAAGACTTGGTCAAAATTCACGGAAACATTGAGACTGAAGACGAGCAATTCTTGTTTCTAATTGACAAAAATTATGACATTTTGGTAGATCCTGTATTGGTAGGAGAGAACCTCTTTGGAAATAAAGTAATTGATTATATTGGAATGGAAAAAAATGAAGCAAAACATTACGAAGAAGTTTTAGAGAAAAACCAGTTTTTTACATCAGTTTATACAAATAATTTTGGAGAAAGAATTGATACAGGTGCTCCAATTACAATAAATGATGAAATAGAGTACTATCTGTTTGTAATTACACCTACTGCAGTACTTCACGAAATGATTGGAAACATGACACTTACTGATCAAGTACAGACAGTAGCGATATTACTAATTACAGGATTCTTCATAATTGGTTTTTCATTAAAACAGAGAAAAAAGATCAAGATTGATAAACTAATCATGATTGGTCACTTGTCATCAAACATTGCGCATGACATAAGAAATCCCTTGGGTGCAATTAGAAATTCCAGCATAATTATTGATAAAGAAAACAACAATCAAAATGAAAAGATTTCCAGGGAACTAAAAAGACTGAAAATATCTACCAAGAGAATTTCACATCAGATAGAAGAGGTTCTAAACTATGTCAGAACCACTCCACTACATTTGAGAAAGACATCTCTTTTGGAGACTATCAAAGATGCAGTAGAAACAATCGATGTTCCAGGAAATGTACATGTGGGATTGCCAGAAAATGATATCAAGTTTTCATATGACCAAGAAAAAATTCTCATAGTTTTTGTCAACGTAATCTTAAATGCAATTCAAGCAATAGATGAAAAGCAAGGACATGTAAGAATCAGAATAAATGAAAAGAAATCACATGTGACAGTAGATATTGAAAATTCAGGTCCTGCAATTTCAGACAATGTGTTACCAAAACTCTTTGAACCTTTGTTTACTACCAGATTGAAAGGAACTGGACTGGGACTTTCAAGTTGTAAAAATATCATAAATCAACACAAAGGAGACATTTCAGTTACGCTCAATCCTGTCATTTTCTCAATCAAGATATCCAAGAATTTGCAATAAAATTCAATAAGGCATTTTGTAACACAAGATCAATGTCAGAAACTACAATTCTGTTAGTGGATGATGATTTTCAATTATTAGAATCAACAGAATACATGTTAGGATACGAAGACTATAACGTGATTACTGCGAAAAATGGGGAAGAAGCAGTCACAAAATATGAAGAAGTCAAGCCTTCCTTGACTCTGATGGACATAAAAATGCCTGTTCTTAACGGATACGATGCGTTTACGCGCATAATCAAAAAACATCCAAAGGCACACGTGGTCTTTACATCAGCCTATGCAATAGATGACAAGCAGTTCAAATATGCAAAGAAGATGGGATTGAAAGGACTGTTGATAAAACCATTTGAACTAGAAGAACTCAGCAAACTAGTAGACTCGTTGTAATATCATTACAACTTTAGTTTGACTTTCATCATGCTATTTCTGTTAACATAGTATGCTTTTGCCTCTTTGAAAAAACCATTAAACCACTTTCGTAACTCTGGATCATCTTCAAAGACTTCATCAAGGCGCTCTAATCCCTCATAGGTCTTTTCTTTTTTTGAATATGGCTGATACAACAAATTGATGTAAAACCAAATAGAAATCTGGTTTGCCAGTTCCTCTTCGGAAATGCTTTCATAATTTCTATGGTATTTTATTGTCAGATACGACATTAACTCATAGAAAGGAGTTTTTGAGTTTGTAATTATTTGGGGATTGTCAGCTATCAGTCCTTTTGAAAGTAATTTTATTGTGTAAACATCTTTTCCTATCTTTGATTTGAGATAATCCCATTTGCCAAATACCTTGGGTAAAACTTTGTGATATTTTTCCACTATTGTCTCAAATTCTTTTTCAGTTAGTTGTAATGCGTTGATACAGTAAAGTATTCCATGCAATGATAACCTGTACTTGTCTGCAATCACCTTTTTGTGACTCGTTCCATCTTTGATGACTAAACCTAATTCCAATATTCCTGCCGAATGCTTTCCTCTGTCTTCCCTACCCACAAGCAATCTCCGATATTTTTTTTCTCTGTAACGCAACTTTGAAGTGTCATTTGCAAATTTCACTTTAGCCATATCCCAAATTGTCATGGGTTTATTTTTCATCATAATTCCCAACATGTTTCTGACAGTCTGTTGATGTATTGTCATGTCTTTGTTTTTTAAAAATGCATTTCCATACGTCTTGTTTGCAGTAGGTCTGATGTACATCTTGTATGCTTGCAGATTTCCATATGTTGTTTCTTGGTTCAACTTAGGTACCCCGCAATGAGGTATCTCTTATTATATATAACTCAAACGTAATTACTGCATGAAACAACAATTCATAAACACATGGGAACACTCTCCATCAACAATCCAGGCATCAAAGGTACCTGTAGAAGAAGTGCCAAAATCTTTGAATCAAATCAGCACACCACAACTAACTGCAAGTGATCTAATGGGATTGTCTTGGGTTTTGTTTACGGAGGATGAGATTTAATTGTCAATACGGATTCTAGAATTAACAAAAAGCGTTGAACAAAAATCATCCATCAGAGATGAAATTGTTTTAGAGTACTATAGACTAATGAGCAAATTTGCTCAATTCAAAAGAAACATCACAAGGAACAAAAGTAATTCGTTACTTGCCAAAAGTCTACAAAGCGAGGGATTTGCATGATACAGTTCTTAGAACCAGCCAAACCACACAAGGGAGGATTTGCAGAATCAAAGTCAAACATCCAAAATTCAATGTCACAAACTGCAATCATGGAAAGACTGGTAGAGGAAATACAACTATTAGCAAAAGACTCTAAAAACTTTGAACAACAATACAAGTATATTTTAAAATACTATAGAGAATTGATTGGAGAGACTGCACATGTTCAATAAATTAACATGGGATCCTTCTTTTGAAATGTAACATCGTTAGATTAAATGCAATAATTGGATTAAAAAATTTGTAATGTATAATGATGTCATGATTTTCCTGTCTAAAAGATGACATAGGACACATATTTTGAAAAGATATCTGTAAAAAGTAATTCCTTGTAAAATATTACAAAAATTATTATTAATCAGTTTGACAAATTAGTAACTTTTAGTCGATAATAAAATAACAAACAAAAATACAATAATAAAGATAATTTATTCACTCCTTTATCTGACTTTGAATTTGTGAACAGTAATTTTCACGTGTATCCAAAAAATTCATGTTATTGGAACGGATCCGACCGGGTTTGGGTCTGTGAGGTTCTAATTCAGTTCCAAAATAGCATAAAATCCCCTATGAACAAACAGTAAAAATATTAATAAAAAAATCCTAGTAAATCATGAAAGTTATTATCAATAGCATATTTGTAGAAGATCAAGACAAAGCATTGTCATTCTACACTGAAAAGCTTGGTTTTATAAAAAAATATGATGTACCTGTAGGCAAATTCAAGTGGTTAACTGTTGTATCACCTGAGGATTCTGATGGAACACAAATTTTACTTGAACCAAATAATAACCCAGTTGCAAAAACATATCAAAAAGGGGTTTATGAACAAGGCATTCCTGCCACATCATTTGGTGTTGAAAATATTCAAACAGAATTTGAAAAATTAAAGGGAATGGGTGTAAGGTTTACGATGGAGCCAACAAAGATGAATACAATTATTGTAGCCGTATTTGATGATACGTGTGGAAATTTAACCCAAATCATGCAGCAAGAATGAGAGACAAATCCATAGATGCCGAACCTGTTTTGATTTTATTTCAAGACTTTGTAATGTAAATCAACTAACTGATCAAATTTTTTAGTTTTAACAAGCTCAAGTTTTGTCTCATTTTCTATGTTTTTGAAGAGAGAAATTTCTTTGCCCAAAAGTATCGGAATAATAGATATGATTATCTCATCTACTGCCCCTTGATTAAGAAAAGATGCAATAATTTGTGCTCCTCCAACCAATCAAATGTTTTCTCCTGCACCTGGAAAATCATCTTTTACAAATTTTTCTACATCAGACACAAATTCAGTATTTTCATCTTTATTTTGAGTAGAACTAGTAAAAACAAATGATTTTTTATCTTTGTAAGGATATTCTCCAAAAATTAGTACTTGGTTGTATGTGGTTTTACCCATAATCACAGTATCTATTGAGTTGTAAAATACATCATATCCAGATTCAGCAGTTTCGGGCAGCCAATCAATTTTACCGTTTTCTCTCACTATGTGTCCATCCAAGCTTGATGCGATGTACACTAGAACTTTTGTCATAAGAGTTGTAATTGTTTCAGAGTTATAATGCTAGATTCAACTCAAGATTTTACATTTTTATGAATTGGTTCAAGTATTACTCAAGGCTTCAATCGTTGCTTGTTGTCTATGCGAAAAGATTTTTTTGAGTTTATCCAGGGCATACCATTCAAACATTTTTCCAATAAATCCATACTGAAGTTCAAATTTTATCTCATCTGTTATCTTGGTCTGATTTTCGTTTATCTTATGAAAAACATGAGTATGCTTCCAGCATTTGAACAATGAATTGCTCATTTCATCAACATATGTGTATGGTTTGCAGGCAGTAATTTTGGTTTTCCAAGTCATTCTGGTCAGCAACTTGCTTGAAAAGTAGGCAGTTTGTCCCTGCGTTATTTTATTACTGCTTGATTCAATTATCTTCAAATCCAATCTTTTAGGAGTAATTATTTCTAAATGGTGTAAATCAGTATAGAAATCCCATACTTTGTCAATGTTAACATCTACAACAAAAAAGTGATGAAAGGTTTTCAACAGTATCAAAATCTTATGCTATAATATATCTCAAAGATAACCGCCTTGAGATAAGATCTAGTTTGTCCTTTGATATTATTTACATTACTGTTGACATGCGGTCAAGGTTTCAAATGGAACTACGTCATTACAGTCAGATGAATTTGAACAATTTGAATAAGCTAGAAAAACCATAGAATCTGCCTTAGAAATTAATTCTAAAGATGTGCTTTCTTTGTTATTTAAACATATAATATAATTAATAGAAACTAATCATTATTTTTTGTAATGAAGAAATGGACTGATTACTTAATTTCAGAAGTAAGCTATGATTCTGAACATTTGATTTCAATAGCTATGCGACATCAAGATGCTGATAGTGGCATTACTAAAGGTACATTTATAGATCGTTTAACCATAGCTTCTGACATAAAAAATGGATTTACATACATTACAATTTACAGTGGGATAAATTCTTGGAAATACGGTAACAAACTTCGAACTTTTTCAATTGGAGGTAGTCCTTACATTAGAATAGATAAAAATAAAGTGAAATTGGATTATCTGGGTGATTTACCCGAATCTTCATTTGTAGAAACAATTCGGGAATTGGAATTACAACCTGAACCACCTTCTAGTGCTAGAGGCTCATTACCAAAGGAATCCGCAGAAGAACTTTCTCAGGAATTAGAATTACAACCTGAACCAATGACTGAACCGGAGGAAGAAGAAGCTACTCCTGAACAATTATCACAAGTTGAGAAATTAGAAAAAAAAAATTAAAAAATTAGAAACCATAGATGCTGAACATGAAATTATTCAAACATTACGAAAACAAAACAAGAAACTTGATGATATAGAAAATAAACTTCATAATTCAGATAATATTAAAAACCATGAATCTTCTTCTTAAGAAGCCTATTGTGTTAAGAATAAAATAAAAAATTATCAAAAATCTAGAAACCATCATGAAAAATGGTAGACCTGTAATTAGATGAATTTGCTCAGTATATGGGTATGAAGTTTTTAGAATAATTAAAATGAAAAAATAAAAACTTGTTTTGTAAATTTTTTTTAAAAAATAGTTACATTTGTCCTGATTGCCACGCCTGATTAAATTTTTTAATAGCCTCTTGGTATGCTATAATTGAATCATCTCCAGATGATTTTAGAAATTTTTCCCATTGCCCATTGAATTTTTTAATTGATTCAATATTGGTTTCTTTAAATATATTTTCCATCATCTTTGTTTGCTGTTTGATGTATTCAGGTCCAATTTCATCCCAAGTATTTTCCCAACTTGAACTAACTTTTTTTAACAATCCTGCATCTGATTCTAATGCTTTTTGGCAAACATCATGATATGTAATTAAAGTTTCATTTGTAGCATTTTGCCACTGTGCAAGAGAATCTTTCCAACTATTCAAAGCATAATTGTAGTTTTTCCAAGATTTTTCAAATTCTAGTTTTTTTGATGAATTTGAAATTTGTTTTTTAGGTTTAGAAACCGTTTTTTTTACTGTTTTCTTAGGCTTATTCTTTTTTTTGGCTGCCATGTTGTACTTTGAAAATAGTAGATGTTAAATCTTTCAACAATTCCATTCTGTGAAAGTATCTTAATATTAAAAATCTGACGCTTTTGAAAATTTTGGATTATACTTTTTGTCCTTGTTTTCAAATAATTTGTAATGTACTTTGCATAGATTTCTTGTTTCCCTGAAACTAATTTTTACAGTTTCCATAGCTTTTTCTTTGCATTCTGATATGCTACATTGCATTTGAAAAAAAATACCTATTATTTCTTAATAAAACTTTGAAATGATATAATCACTAATGCTAACTTTTTATGATTGTAAAATGTCAAAAAAGTATGAATGATGAAGAAAAGGGAGCACGATTTTTAAAATTAATTGATGATCAAAATAACATTCAGTGGAAAATTGTTGCAAAATTGACATCTTTAATTTCGTCTAAATGGAATTCTGAAGAATTAAAAAATGAACTTAAAATTTTGATAGAAAATCATTCTGAAATTACTAAAGAATTGAACAACTTAGATGATAAGGTAGGTATTTTATAATGCCGAATCGACCATTAGTGCAATAAATAATACTGCCAAGTAAGGACTGGAGAATTTAAACAATGTCCAGGCTGCTTTTTCCATTGGTTTAATTATGACCCATGCTGATAATCCAACCATTAATACACCTGAGGCAATTGCAGTCCATAGATACACTGCTCCGACCATTTCGTCTCCGCTTTGAGTTGTAATGAAAAATGGAGCAATTGAAAACAATACCATTACAACAGTTGAAATTGCAATAGCTCTTGCAGAAGTTTTTTCTGATTGTACTGCAGTCAACATTGGAACATTGACTTTGTTATAATCTTCTTTGAAATGTAAAGTGAGTGCCCAAATATGCATTGGAATCCAGATAAATACTAAACCTGCCATAGCAAGACCCATTGTCCATAAATCTGACATGCTTACTGCAACCCATCCAATCATTGGTGGTGAGCCTCCACATAATCCACCTAAAATTATGTTAGTCCTAGAATTTCGTTTTAAAACATATGAGTAAATTATAATGTTGTTTACTAATCCAAATGCAATGAAAGCAGTTGCCCATGCCCCTTGTTCTAATGTTGTTGTAAAAGAAATTCCAAATGCTAGAACCAAGGAGATGCCTGCTAACGCTAATCCAAAATTCCTTGCCTTTACTGCAGGATAGATTCTTTTTGATGGTAATGGTCTGTCTTTAGTTCTTTCCATAATGGCATCAATATCTTTATCGTGATAGTTGGTCAAAGTATTTGCAGCTGCTGAACCAGCAGCAACTGAGAATAACATCAACAACCATGTCGCTGGAGATATTTCTATATCGTAAATATTGGAAGCAGTTAATGCTGCGCCAAATGCTGTAAAAACTAGTAAATACCAAATTTTTGGTTTCGTTAATTCGTAGTATACTGCTACTCTAGATTCAGACTTTTGTTTTTGCAATATCAGTCACTATCCTTTGATGGCATATATGGCATTGCTTTCATTCGTGATTTCATTTCGATGAATGATTCAGACGACTGAATTCCTTCAATTCTACCAATTCGTTCAGAGACCATTTTATGTATTTGATCTAATGATTTTGAATACATTGTAACTAGAATGTCAAATCTACCTGTAACTTCTGCAACTTCTCTTACTCCATCTATTTTGAATAGTTCATCAATTATGTGATCTCGTTTTTTTGTATCCATATTGATTCCAGTTAATGCCTTAACATTGTAACCAAGTTCTTCGTCATTGACAATAATTGTAAAACGTTCAATCAGTTTTTTCTTAACTAATCGTTTGATTCTTGAATAGACGACAGATGAGTTTACATTGATTTTTTTTGATAAACGAGGAACAGAAATTGAAGCATCGTTTGATAATTCTGATAAAATTTGTAAATCTAAGTCATCTACTTTTGCCGTCTAAAACACCTGAGTCGATCTAGTTTTCTGGATCTTATAAAGTTATTATTGTAAAAATTGCAATAAATTTTCTAAATCTTACCTTTTTTGTATAACATCTCTGCCAACAAAACTGCTCCTTTTGCTGAACCCATTTTTTTATTATGAGAAAACAACATGTATTTCAAACCGTTATCAAATAATTCTTCAGTTTCAACTCTTCCAATAGTTGTAGTCATTCCCTCTCCCACAGTTCTTTCCATTCTTGGTTGAGGTCTAGTTGGATCTTCATGAAATGCATAGTACTTTTCAGGAGCAGACGGTAGTCCTGATATTGAAATATCTTTATTACATTGATCATAGGTCTCTTTTGCTTTCACGGGATCTATTTTTTCTGTAGTCTCTACAAAAACTGATTCTGTATGCCCATCTATTACAGGAACTCTGGTGCAAGTACAACTAATTCTAATATCTGCGTCTTCAATTTTTCCGTTTACTAACTTGCCCAAAATTTTTCTTGTTTCTAATCTTACCTTGCCTTCTTCTTTTGGAATATATGGAATAATGTTGTCAGTAATTCCCATTGCAGATACTCCTGATTTTCCTCCTCCTGATATTGCTTGCATTGAAGTCATCATGACTTTTTTTGCACCGTATTTTTCAAGTAATGGTTTTAGTGTAATTGCTAAACCCGTTGTAGTACAATTTGGCAGTGGTGCCACCCAACCTTTCCAGTTTCTATTCTTTTTTTGAGTCTCAAGTAATTCTGTTTGTTCATCATTAATTCCAGGAATTAGTATTGGTACATCATCTTCATATCTAAAAGCAGAACTTGTAGAGATAACTGGTAAATCTGCAGCCATCTTAGTTTCTATATCTCTAGCTGCTTCTGATTCAACTGCTGAAAATATTAAATCCAATTGCGAAGCATCTAACTCACCAACTGATTTTACTGTCATTTCTTTGATATATTCTGGGATTTCTCCACCTACATCCCATGCTACTATTCCGTTTGCATCTTTAATAGAATCCAGATATTTTTTTCCTGCTGAACGTGAGGATGCTGCAATTTGAGTAACTTCAAACCATGGATGATTATTTAATGATTGAACAAATTCCTGACCAACAGAACCTGTAACTCCAATGATTGCCACTCTTTTTTTACTCATATTTTGAGTATTGGTACTTTCAACTAATAATCGTTTTCTGTATTACCAAAACATACTAAATCGGCTAATTCTATTTTGAACTGTGAAAATACGAACAAAATCCTCGATCATTAATCATACACCCGTAGTTCATGGGGGACTAAATCTTTCACAAAGTACTGATTCACAAATAATTGATTTTAGCTCGAATATATCGCCTGCAGGTATTCCATTAACTGTAAAAAAACTGCTTAAAAAAAACATTGAAAATATCAAACACTATCCAGACTCTAGTTCATCAGCTGTGATTTCAAGCTTAAAAAAATATACAAAATTAGAAAAATCACATTTGATAGTTGGTAATGGGGCGATTGAAATTCTTTATAATTTTTGTTTTGCATTTTTATCTAAAAAAACTAAAGTGTTGATTCCGATTCCAACTTTTCAAGAATATGAAACAGTATCTAAACTTAATGAATGTCAAATTTCATATTTTAAAACAATGAATTTATCTGAAAATCTTGATATTTTTATTTCAAAAATTCCAAAAAATGGATGCGTATTCATTTGTAATCCAAATAACCCCACAGGGAATTTGTTATTAAAAAATCAATTACTTCAAATAATTAAAAAAGCAAAAAAATTATCTACAATTGTATTTTTAGATGAATGTTTTATAGAAATGGTTCCAGAATCAAATGAATCAGTAATATCATATGTTAAAAAATACAAAAATCTTTTTGTTCTACGTTCATTGACAAAATCATTTGCGTTACCTGGAATTCGTATTGGATATGCGGCAGGCTCAAAAGAAATAATTGATATTTTACAAAAAATAAAAATTCCATGGAGTGTGAATTCATTAGCTCAAGATGCAGCAGATATTGCTCTTAAAAATAAGTCACATCTTGACAAGTCAAATTCTATAATCAAAAAAGAATTAATTTTTTTAATAAATAAAATTAATAAATTAAATGGATTTGATTGTAATAGTTCTTCGACAAATTTCATTTTAATAAAAATAAAAAACAATTCAACTCAATTACAAAAAAAATTACTTAAACATAAAATTTTGATTAGAGATTGTAAAAATTTTAGAGGATTGGATAATCATCATGTTAGAATTGCCGTTAAATCACATAAAGACAATCTAAAACTTGTAAATGCATTGGAGAAAATAAAATGAAATCTTTGATGATTCAAGGCACTTCTTCTGGAGCTGGAAAAACAACGTTAGTGGCAGCGCTTTGCAGAATTTTTTCTGATAAAGGTTACAGTGTTGCACCTTACAAATCTCAAAATATGTCTAATTTCACATATGTTACGCCTGAATTTGAAATATCCCGTGCCCAAGCAATTCAGGCTATTGGTTCGAGATGTAAAATTACTCCTGATCTAAATCCAATTTTATTAAAACCCATAGGTAACTACAACAGTATTGTATATCTAAATGGAAAACGATACAAGAAATTACGCGCAAAAGAATACTATGAAAAATTTGTAAATGATAAAGGAATTGATCTTGCAGTAAAATCTCTTAAAACACTGCAAAAAAATTTTGATTTAGTTATTTTAGAAGGTGCAGGCTCTCCAGCTGAAATTAATTTACAAAAATTTGACATTGCAAATATGAGAATTGCTCAAAAAGCAAATGCTTCTGTATTACTGGTTTCAGATATTGACAAAGGTGGTTCTTTTGCAAGTTTTGTTGGAACAATGTCTTTAATTGAGAAAAAATATCAAAAACTTGTAAAAGGTTTCATCTTTAACAAATTTAGAGGAGACTTAGACGTACTAAAACCTGGATTTCAAAAACTCAAAGGCATTACAAAGATACCTGTTGTAGGCACTATCCCATTAATCCCAATAGACTTACCTGAAGAGGATTCGCTTAATGCTATTCCTAAAGACATTCGATGGACTAAGAAAAATATTTCAAAAATTGATGATGAATTAAATAAATTGGCAAAAACTGTCAAATTCCATATTGATATAAAATCGATTGAAAATATGCTACAATGATCATTGAATCTATTTTTGTAATTGGATTAGCTATTTTACTAGATTTTAAGTTTGGAGATCCTAAAAATAAATACCACCCTACAGCTTGGATTGGAATTTTAATTGCTAAGCTTACTCCTCTAGCAAAAAATCAACATCCTATGATAGAAAAATTTGGTGGTGTCTGTGTAGTTGCTATTATTTCCGGTTTAGTAATTGTGTTACTTTTTGCATTAAATATTGGAATTACTTTGATAACTATTGACTATGTTTCATTGATTATTTCCATAATTGTTGGTGGATTGCTATTTAAAACTACAATTGCTATTCGTGGAATGGAAAAACATGCAAAATCTGTTCTTGAATCCTTAGATCAGGACAATCTTGATTTGGCAAGAATCCATCTATCTATGATTGTTAAGCGAAATACCAAAAATTTAGACAGAAATCATGTACTTTCAGGAGTACTTGAAAGTATAAGTGAAAATACAGTTGATGGGATTACTGGACCATTATTCTATTATGCTCTTCTCGGATTACCTGGAGCATTCGTATATAGAGTGATTAACACCGCAGATTCAATGATTGGATACAAGACTGATATTTTTAAAAATGTTGGTTGGTTTGCAGCAACTTGTGACAGCATTCTAAATTACATTCCATCTAGACTTACAGGGTTGATAATGATAATCTCTGCTGCGATTTTACAAAACAATTGGAAAGAATCTTACAAAATAATGATTAGAGATGGAAAAAAAACTGAAAGTCCTAATGCTGGATATCCTATGGCCGCTTTAGCTGGAGCTTTAGAAACAAAATTTGAAAAAATCAACCATTACAAACTGGGTGATGGTAAAACCATTCTAACATATGAACATGTGCATTCTGCAATATCCATAATGAAACTTACTTCTGTACTTTTTTTTGGAATTGTTTCCATTCCAATAATTTCTATCTTATCTATGCTTGGATGGTGGATACATGTTTAAAGAAATTGGATCTGTTTTTTCATTTTTAACAATATTTCCATCTACAAATGCTTCGTTAGATAATATTGCAAAATACATGTTCATGTTTCCTGTAGTTGGAATTGTTATTGGGCTTTTAGTTGGTTCATTAGGTTTTGGATTATCTTTTTTCTTAGAACCTTTGTTGGTTAGTTTGTTAGTTGTTGCATCTATTGTAATAATTACTGGAATACATCATGCGGATGGTTTGGCTGATTTTGCAGATGGATTGATGGTAAAAGGTTCAAAAGATAAAAAACTTAAAGCCATGAAAGATCTTTCCACAGGTTCAGCAGGTATTGTTACAATTGTATTGTATCTTATTGGTTTGATAATTACTATTTCTCTTACAAGTGGATTTGATTTGTTTAAGGCAATTTTGATTAGTGAAATTTTGGCAAAATTTTCAATGGTTTTGATGGCCAGTCTAGGTAAATCAGCTTCATTAGGCTCAAATTCCCCTTTTGTTGAATTTATGAAAGATAAAAAAAAACTTACTGCAGCATTACTTATCATGCTAATTCCTGTAATTTTAATTGGTGAAATAACAGGTTTGATAATGCTTGGTGTAACTATTATTTTGACTATGTTTCTCTTAGCTTTGTCTACTCGTAGTTTTGGTGGCATTACTGGTGACGTATTGGGTGCTACTAACGAATTTACTAGATTAGCTTCTTTGATGGTGTTTGTTTCGATATGATTGGTCTTGTAATGGCTGGCGGCAAAGGTACTAGAATGAATTTAGATGATGAAAAGCTCTTACTCAAATTTAAAAAACCTGTAATTCTCCATGTAATAGATTCATTAAAAAATTCAAACTCTTTTTCAAAAATTATAGCCACTACTAGTTGTAATTCTCCAAAGACAAAAAAACTATTGGAAGAAAATGATATCGAAACTCTTGATACATCTGGAATTGGTTATGTAGAAGATCTAAATTCAACATTGAGAATCATCAATGATCATGTTTTAGTTACGTCTGGTGATTTACCTTTAATTGATGAAGAAATAATCAAAAAAATTATCAATCAATTTGATCCTAAAAAAACCTGGACTAGTATTCTTGTGACTAATAAATTCTTAACTACTCTTGGTCTAAAATCTGATTTCTCTGTTAATTTTAATAGTCAAACATGTCATTACACTGGAATTTCTTTGGTAAATTCGGAAAAAATTTCTTCTCTAGAAAATATGGATGAGAATTACATCATAATTGATGATGAGAGAATTGCTTTTAATTTAAACTCTAAACAGGATTATGATTTATTCGGCACTACCTGAGATTTTACCATTGATTTGGGCTTTAGATCCTGTTGGTTCTGAAAGAGTATTTCCACAGGAATTACATGAAATTTGTGTCGATGCATGTGAATAAACTATTTGTAGTTCACCACACTCATTGCAATTGACTTTTTGAAATTTACTAGACGGTTTTGGAATTTCAATGTGATCTTTCTTCATGCTGCTATCAACTCAAATTTCTTAATTCTAACGCCTTTTTTATTGTATTTCTTTTTACATACAGTACATGTCATAATAGGAGTGACTTTCTTTGTAACTTTGGCTGGTTTTGCTAATTTTGGAAATTTTTGTCCACCATATCCCTGTTTACGTTCTGCATGTCGGCGTTCACCAGCAGCAGAACCACGTCTTTTTCCAGCCTTGTAAATGGAGATCTTCTGTTCAGTATGTGTATTACATTTTGCACAATACTTTCTGATCACCTTAGGTATGTTCATATCAAAAAAACCTCTTCAACCGTAATTTAAGCATTGAATCTATAATAGGCGCAAATTCTAATTAAAAGAAGTGAATTCGAGCCTAGCAAATTCGATCTTGTCTCTTAACTCTGTAGCAATGGGTGATAAGAAGTCTGATTTGATTTTAAAAAATTGTAATTTAATGTCAGTCTATACACGAGAAATTATTCCACAGATTCAGATTGCAATTATTAAAGATAGAATTGCATATGTTGGTCCAGATGCTATACATACAGTTGGTCCAAAAACTGTCGTAATTGATGTAAAGGGAAAATATGTTAGCCCTGGTTTTGCAGATCCTCATTTACATATTGATCAGTTTGTTTTACCATCTGAATTTGCAAAAAAGGCTTTACTTTGTGGTGTAACATCGCTGTTTTCTGATCCAATTGATATTGTAAGTGTGGGGGGATATAGGGGATTTCAAGAATTTTTAAAACTCGGTCAGAATCTTCCAATCAGAATTTTTCAAGTAGTTCCTGGAGGCCTTCCAGTAGATGCAAAATTTAGCAGCAGTAAATCATTATCATTATCACAAGAAAAAACTGCAATCAAACATCCACATGTACTTGGATTGGGAGAAGTTTTTTCTTGGACTAAAGTTACATCACGTGATCCAAAAACAATGAAATCACTTTCATCAATGTTGGAATGTGATTGCATAATTAACGGACATACAGCTGGAGCAAGTGAGAAAAAACTCAATGCATATGTCTCATCTGGAATTCTATCTTGTCATGAACCAATCAATTTTGATCAAGTTTTAGAAAGACTACGTCTTGGAATGTGGATAATGATCAGAGAGGGTTCAATTAGACGTGATTTGAAGGAAATAATTCCACGTGTTTTATCTCATGGGACATATCTTAATCGATTAATGTTTTGTTCTGATGGTCTTGATCCTCTAGATATTTCTGAATTTGGTCATATAGATCACTGCATTAGGGAATCAATCAATCTTGGTTTAAAACCAATAGATGCAGTTACTATGGCGTCAAAGAACAATTTTGATTATTATAATATGGGAAAAGATCTAGGAGGGATAGCACCTGGCAAATTAGCAGATATTCTAGTTTTTGATGATTTAAAATCATTCAAACCAAACAAAGTCTTTGTAGGAGGTAAACTAGTTGTATCAAATGGACAAATGGTTACTCCGATTAAGAAACAAATGATATCGCCATGGATTAAAAAAACTGTAAAATTAAAGAATTTCTCTCAAAATGACTTTGTCATAAAATCAAAAAAGAAAGATGTAATTGCAAACACTATCTATATGCAAACTGAAATTATTACAAAGTTAGGTTCTGCTGAACTTCATACTAAAGACGATCATGTTTCTGCTTCATTAGATTCTGATATTTGGAAAGTTGCAGCCTTTGACAGAATTCATGGAACTGGTAAGCATTCTATAGGATTTCTTGAAAATTTTGGTGCAGAGATTGGTGCTTTTGCCTCAACATGGAGTTTTCATGAAAATGACATGATCGTAATTGGTTCAAATGATTCTGACATGGCAATTGCGTCAAATCATCTTATCAAGAATCAAGGTGGACTTGTTGTAGTAAAATCTGGGAAAATCATTGCTTCACTACCTTTACAGTTTGGCGGTATCATCTCTACAGATTCTTTTGAAAAAGTTTCATCTAATTTTGAAAAAATTAATAATGCTATTGTAGATTCAGGTTCTAAATTTTCTAGACCTCATTTGATTCCGTTATTCTTACCGTTCTTGGCTCTACCTTCTGTTAGAATTCTTTGTGGTGGAATTGTCGATGTAAAAAAACGTAGTTATATTTCACCGATCTACTAAGTAATGTTAAAAAGGGGGATTAAGTGGATTGAAGCTGAATCTAAATGGCATCAATTCAACAAGGACCAAATGGACCTGTATTAGTTCTCAAGGAGAGTGCGTTACAGCAAAAAGGCAAAGATGCTCAACAAAATAACATTGCAGCAGCAAAATTGGTTGCACAGTTAGTTCGAAGTAGTCTTGGACCCAGAGGTCTTGATAAAATGCTAGTTGATTCCTTAGGTGATGTTACAATTACAAATGATGGTGCTACAATTTTAAAAGAAATTGATGTTCAGCATCCTGCAGCCAAAATGATGGTCGAAATTTCTAAAACTGTTGATAATGAAGTAGGTGATGGTACAACTTCTTCTGTGATTTTTGGAGGAGCATTATTGGCTAGAGCAGAAGATCTTTTAAACAAAGATGTTCATTCTTCAACTATTATTGATGGATATCAAGCAGCATCTGATAAAACTCTTGAAATTTACTCTAATTTGGCAAAAAAAATTCAACCTGATGATAAAGCATCTCTGTTAAAAATAGCCACAACCAGCATGCAATCAAAACTAATTTCTGAAGATAGTTCACTACTTTCTAAAATTATTGTTGATGCTATTCTTAGCATTGCAACAAAGAAAGGTGATACTTTTTCTGTTGATCTTGAAAATATCAAAGTAGAAAAGAAATCTGGTGGTTCAATTGATGATACACAAATTGTCAAAGGAATTGTTTTGGATAAAGAAATTGTTCATAGTGGAATGCCTACAAAAATTGAAAATGCAAAAATTGCATTACTTAATTCAGCATTAGAAATTGAAAAAACTGAATTAAGTGCAGAAATCAAAATCACTGATCCAACTCAAATGCAGATGTTCTTAGAAGAAGAAAATAGGATGTTAAAAGGCATGGTTGATAAATTACATGATGTGGGAGCTAATGTTTTAATTTGTCAAAAAGGAATTGATGATATTTCGCAACACTATCTTGCAAAATATGGCATTATGGCTGTTCGTCGTGTTAAAGAAAGTGACATGATTAAACTTTCTAAAGCAACAGGAGGACGTGTAATTAGTAATCTTGATGATCTTTCAGAAAGTGATCTTGGTGCTGCAAATTTAGCACATCAAAAGAAAGTTGAATCTGATAAATGGGTCTTCATAGAAGGATGCAAACATCCGCAATCAGTTACAATGTTAATTCGTGGTGGAACTCAAAGAGTAATTGATGAAGTTGACCGCTCAATTCATGATTCTTTAATGGTCGTAAAAGATGTTATTGAAAAACCAGCAATTGTAGCTGGTGGCGGTGCGCCTGAAGCATTTGCAGCCTCATTACTAAAAGATTGGGCTGATAATTTTGATGGAAGAGAGCAACTTGCAATCAAAAAATATGCAGAGGCTCTAGAAACAATTCCACTCACCATAGCCGAAAATGCCGGAATGGATCCAATTGACACTATGGCTAACCTTAGAGCAAAACAAAATCAAGGTCAAAAATGGACTGGAATCGATGCTAAAAATATGAAGATCGCAGATATGATGGCGATCAATGTTATCGAGCCAATAGTAGTTAAAGAACAAATAATCAAATCTGCCACTGAAGCTGCATGTATGGTACTTAGAATTGATGATGTCATTGCAATATCTGGTGCCCCTGGCGGAATGGGATGAAGTTTTAGTTAATCTTAAGCATTTTAATTTTTGTAAATAATTCATGTACAAACTTGGTGTTGATTTAGGCGGTACTAAAATCGAAGCGGTTCTGCTAGATGAAAATTTCAATGTAATCAAAAGAAAAAGAATTTTTACACCTCAAAATGATTATCAAAAAATTCTAAACTCTATTTCGTCTTTAATCGAAGAAATATCTGAAAATATTTCTAATTATTCATTGGGAATTTGTACCCCTGGAGCAATTTCTAAACAAACTGGGTTAATTAAAAATAGCAATACACAATGTTTGATAGGGAAATCATTAAAAGAAGATTTAGAAAGTAAAACTGAAAAAAAAATTTTCATGGAAAATGATGCCAATTGTTTTGCGTTATCTGAAGCAACATTGGGTGCTGCTATGGATTTTGATTTAGTTTTTGGTGTTATACTGGGGACTGGTATTGGTGGTGGAATAGTGATTAACAAAAAACTCTATTCGGGAAGAACAAACATTGGAGGTGAGTGGGGTCATCACACATTACATCGAAATGGAAATTTGTGTTATTGTGGAAAAACTGGGTGTGTCGAGACATACATTAGTGGTCCTTCATTGGAAAGCCATTGGACTAAACTAACAGGAAAATCTCAACATCTTCCTGAAATTCTTACTAGTATAGATAATGAAAATTGGCAAAAATGGAAAAATGAATTTTTAGAAAATTTTGGGTATGATCTTGCAAATGTAATTGATATTTTAGATCCTGATGCAATAGTTTTAGGTGGTGGTTTATCAAACATTGATTTTTTATATACTGAAGGAAAAGAATCTATTTACAATCAAGTATTTTCTGACCTAATTGAACACCTATTTTGAAAAATAAATTAGGTGATTCAGCAGGTGTTTTTGGAGCATGTATGCTTGATTAATATTTCCAAATTGGATTCTGTTTGTCAAAAAATTGTCTATTTGGAAGTCGGATATCACATTATCTTAAATCTCATGATGAGACAAATGTTGTTGATGATCATGGATTTTTCGAATATACTCAACATGAATATTTTTAACATTTTCTATAATTCAATCTAACAAGACTGTAATTGTTATTTAAAATATTGAGGAATTTAAAATTGAATATTTAGAAGCTCAAACTTTAGAACAATCTAGAATCCTTGCGTGAATTCATGAAATCTTTGCATCGATGCAGATGAACCAATTTTGGAAAATAATCTATTATTTACTATAAGATATTTAATTTCAAAAAAACTATGATGTGGATTAACTCGGGCATCCTTCCATTTTTGAAATAGAATATCCCATAGTCATTATTTCAATCTCCATATCTTCTGGTACTGATTGAGTATGACAAAATTTACATTCATTTGTTGTAACTGTTGATGATTCCTCGCCAACCAATTTTAGCCATTCTTTCGCATAGGAAATTGCTTTTTCTAAATTATTTGTATCTGTAATGACATCGAAATGCATTGTATGCCCATCTTTTGCTTTTACATATGAGTCAAAAACATGAAAGTCCATACTAATCATAAATTATGAAGAATACTTATTTTTAATTGTTATAATTTTTTCTACAATCATGTTTACATCTGTATTTAATTCAATACTGATCAAAATTAACCCTGCACCACTAATTGGGATTGTCACTCGATAAATTTTTTCATATTTAGCTAAAGCGTAAATTGGTTTTCCAATTTTATCTGTAGTTTTCTTACGCGTTGACCAACGATACACTGCTTGAGATAATGACATTTCAGTTTCCTCTCTTGATAAATGACTTTTTAATCCTGACTTCATTTTGTCATAAAGCTCACCGTAATCATATATTCCAACATATCGAATATCTTTATCACATTCTAAAATTTCATCACAGATTTTTCCATATTCCATTATGATCACTATTGAGGTTCAATGGTTGCAGGTGGTTTACTTGAGATGGTATAAGTGACCCAGGTAACATCCTCTATCTCATTTGTGATTCTGTTGCTCATTTTTTCTAATAATTCATGTGGTAATCTTGTCCAATCTGCAGTCATTGCGTCAACTGAATCCACAACTCTAATCATTACTATGTTTCCATATCTACGCTCATCTCCAACAACTCCAACTGCTCTATCGTCACCTACTGCAGCGTATGCTTGCCATACTTTTTCATACAAACCTGAATTCATTAGCTCTTCTTCTACAATTTTGCTTGCAATTTTACAAATTTCAAGTTTTGTTGGAGTTACTTCTCCAATTATTCTAACTGATAATCCTGGACCTGGAAATGGATGTCTCATGAAAAGTTTTTCTGGAACTTCAAGAATTTTTGCAATTTTCCTTACCTCGTCTTTATATAATTCTCTTAATGGTTCTAAAATTTCTAAATTAAGCCAATCAGGTAGTCCTCCTACATTATGATGAGATTTGATTACTGCTGCTGGTCCTTTTGATACTCCACTTTCAATTACATCTGGATATAGCGTACCCTGAGCTAACCATTTGAAAGGGCCACCATTCTTAGCAAAATCAGTAAAAACATGGATGAACTCTTCTCCAACGATCATTCTTTTCTTTTCAGGATCTTCGACGCCATTGAGTTTTCCTAAAAATTGTTCAGCAGCATTAATTGAAGTAAAGTCTACTTTGAAATTATCTTTAAACATGTCTTTAATCTCTTTTTCTTCATTTAATCGTAACAATCCATTATTTACAAAAACACACTTTAGTCTATCACCTATTGCTTTGTGAATTAATAATGCTACAACAGTAGAATCTATACCCCCACTCACTCCACAAAGCACGTTTCCTTCTATCTTTGCAATTCTCTCAACTGCTGTATCAATAAAACCCTCCATGGTCCAATCTTGTTTGGCACCACAAACTTTCAAAACAAAATTCTTTAAAATTCCTGTACCTTGTTCTGTATGTACTACTTCTGGATGAAATTGAATACCGTAAATTGACTTTTCTTCAAATGCAATTGCAGCTGCTTTTACATTTTCTGTATGTCCTATTATTTTAAACCCTTCAGGAATTTGTTCTGCTTCATCACCATGACTCATCCACGCTTTCATTGATTTCCCAATTTCATTTAAAAGATCTTTATCACTATCAATCGTTAGTAATGATGAACCGTATTCTTTGTTTGCTCTTTTCACTTTTCCTCCAAATTTGTTAACAATTAATTGATGTCCATAACAAATTCCAAGAAGTGGTATATTCATATCAAAAATTTTATTTTCTGGAATTGGAGCATCTGAACTATAAACACTTGATGGGCCACCAGAAAAAATTATTCCTGTAGGATTTAGTTTTTGCAATTCTTCATAACTAATGTCATATGGAACAAGTTCTGCATAAACTGAAAATTCTCTAATCCTTCTACAAATTAAATGACTATACTGAGAACCAAAATCTAAAACTACAATTTTGTCCATATTATCACTTGTTTATGTTTTCAAGCATTCTAGTCAATGACCATCCTGCTGTGTTAATCAACTCGTTAACTCTTTCTTTTTGTCTGTAATTTTTAATTATGATTTCTCTAATGTTTGCCCCGTTTTTATTAACAATGTAATTGATAACTGATTCTTTTTGGATTTTTCCATTCTCTGCTTCAACAATATCTTTCTTTTTCATTTCACCAATTATTCTATCTAAAAAGAATGATTTGAAAGGCGGAGTGTCTGCATCAATTATGATTTCATTATCTAAAACTATGGAGACCTGATCTGATGTGACAAAAGCATTAGCAATAATCTTACCATCATTTACTCTTTTAATTGGGATTGAATTCTCTATTGGTTTTTCTATGATCTCCTGTTTTGCTTCTGTATTTTTTTTTATTTCTAATTGAGATGCCTTAGTAAAACTTGAGTCTTTTAAGAACAAGTCTAAAACTGTAATATTTTTTTCCAACATCTCTATCCCTTCCTGATGTTTGTCAATTTGTTCATTCAAACTTTCTTTCAAAGCAACAATTTTTTTTACTTGCTCCTCTGAGAATTTCATAATTTGGTTAATGAGGAATGGGTATTAAATGCATTCTAGGTAATTATAATATCCAGTTCTTTGTATGATATTTTTTTAAATCCTTCAATTGACTTTGAGGTGGTAAATAATTCTGCCTTTGCAAAGGAGGATAGCCATTTTAAAAGAGATTCGCCTTTTTTTAATTTTATCATTTTTATTTTCCAATCTGATTTTTTAGTTTCTGAATATTTTCCAATCTGATCTCCAAAATCCATTCCTAACAAAATAATTTTTTTAGCCTGAAAATGATTTGCTAAAAAGACTCCTCTATCTCCATCTGTAAAGCCTCCATAATTTTTTATTTTATCAAAAGGTGTAGATTGTGTTGTTCCAATACAATTTTTAAATTTTTTTACAATATCTAATTTTTCTATATTATCTCCATGCGCATGTACAACAAAAATAGAATTAGTTTTTCCAATTTTTTCAAGTGTTTTCATATCGCCATCTAAATCTGTCACAATGATGTCTGGTATGATTCCATTTGCTACTAATGGTTTTATTGAACTGTCTGCAGCAATTTTGATTATTTTTTTGTAATTTTTTAACTTTGGAATGGCTGATGCTAAAGATGGTCCAGAACCAATTACAAAAACTGTTTTTCCTTTGATTAAACTAATAATTTTTTTGTTAATATTAGTTTTTTTTAAAATTGAATTTAAAATAATGGCTGATTCTTTATCTTTTTTTTCACTATAATTCAATTCTTTTAAAATCTCATAGTATTTCTTTTTCCAACCTAAAATCATCATATCACTCAAATTGTATTAGATTTGATAAACTATGTGGCAAAAATTGCAAACGTAGGTGTAGGTGGAAAGAATCCAGTGCGAATAATGGGAATTCTTAATGTCAGTCCTGAATCTTTTTACAAAAAGTCTGTTAATACTAGTAAAACTTTGATAAAAAATACCGCCAAACTGATGGAAGATCAAGGTGCAGATTTTATTGACATTGGTGGAATGTCTACTGCACCGTATCTATCTACATCAGTTTCAGAAAAAGTAGAATCAACAAGAATTCAAAATGCAATTAAAATAATTCAAAATTCTACAAATCTTCCCATATCTGTGGATACATGTAGAGCAAAAGTTGCAAAAGATGCTTTAGAATATGGGGTTGAAATAATTAATGATGTTTCTGGATTAAAACATGATAAAAATATGCAAGATGTTATTTTTGAATACCGGCCATCTTTAATTTTATGTGCACATAGTTCAAAACCTGTTAATGGTAATCTTGTAACAGTAACGAAAAAATTACTTCAAGATAGTATAAAGCTAGCAAAAAAATCACATATTCCTTCTGAAAAAATTGTGTTAGATCCTGCTATTGGGTTTTTTAGAAAAACTGGAAAGGGGCAGTTTTTTACAAAAATTAAATCAGATTGGTTAGAAAGAGATCTATCTATACTAAAAAATTTAAGTTTAATTAAGAATAATTATCCCGTTTTGATCTCTGTTTCAAACAAATCATTCATAGGGAAAATTTTGGAAAAAAAAAATCCAAATGATCGATTATTTGGTTCGATTTCTGCAGAAGTTGTATCTGTAATGAACGGTGCTGATATTGTTCGTACTCACGATGTAAATGCAACCAAAGATGCAGTGACGATCGCTTCTAAATTATCAAAACAACGCAAAGGCTTATAATCAATATTTTACTTTCTTAACAAGGTTTCATTGGAATTCAAAGAAGGATTAACTTTTGACGACGTTCTTCTCGTACCCAAATATTCAGATATTACAAGTAGAAGCCAGACTGATCTAACTACAAAATTATCTCAAAATATCTCAATTAACATTCCTTTTGTGAGTGCAAATATGGATACTGTCACTGAATCCTTTATGGCAGGAACTATGGCTCGTG
>CAJQMY010000063.1 GCA_905479565.1 uncultured Candidatus Nitrosopumilus sp. | reverse complement strand
GAATCAAAGAATTTACTGGTTTCTAAAATTCTTAATTTTGATTTGATTTCATGGGAAGCAATGTATTTTGGTTCACTAAATTCTGGCTCATAAGCTTCAGCATCATCTAGATATTCCAAACCAAATGGAACCGATTCTTCAGGTTGGGTGGGTTTTTGGGTTTCTTCTGCTTCATACACAACTTTTGCTTGATTTTCAGGTAAATGGTTAGAAAGATCATCAATAATTTCGCCTAATGTTTGATTATCAACATAGAAATCTCTAGAATCAACCTCGATTTCATTTTCTCCAATTTTTAGTTTAATTCTAGCCAATGCTAAATTATCATTTAATTTTGATTTATTCTGTTAGCTCTAAGGAGGTTTAAGATTAGATCAAAACTTTTACACAATTTATTGGGATTTTTTTCCTTTTAGGTTAAATGTAAATTTACAAAAACTAGTCATGAAATCTTCTAAAAAAGCGAGCATAATCGTTCTGTTTGTATTAGGCATGAGTATTTTTGGATATTCACAATATGCATCTGCTTCACAAATTGGAGTAAGTATTAGTCAAAGTGAATTATTAAAAGAGAATGACAAAGGTTCAAACTATAATGTTGAGTTACAATTTGAAAATCCTTCATTATTAATATTGACCGCAGGAGAAACAGAATTTTTTGTAATTTCAAATGATGAAATTATAGGAAAAGGCAATCTTGAATCATTTACTTTACAACCATTAGACAGTAGTTTTGTAAGGGGTACATTTCATACAGATGCCAACTCAGATGAATCACATTCAATAAAGATTTCAGGAGTAACAAAATATGATTTACTAGTTACATCAATAGATGTTCCATTTGTGTACTATCCAACAGAAGAGCAAGCAAGAGAATTTATACATCAAAATTAATTTTTTATTAAATGCTTACTGTTTTTGGATCTACAGCATTAGACACCATTAGAACACCAAAAAAAACATTAAAGAATGTTTTAGGGGGAGCGGCTACGTTTGCAGCAATTTCTGCCAGTAATTTTGTAGATACAGGTTTAATTGCTGTAGTTGGGAAAGATTTTCCTAAAAAACATCATAAAGTCTTATCAAGATATCTAGATTTACAGGGATTAACTATTAAAAATGGAAAAACATTTCGCTATGATGGAAAATATGACAATACACTTAGTACAAGATCAACCTTAAAAACAGAATTAAATGTTTTATCTGATTTTAAAGCAACTGTGCCTGAGGCATATAAAAAATCTCAATTTGTGTATCTTGCAAATAATGATCCAGAGCAAAATACTTCTTTAATCAAAGAATTTGATAAAGTTAAATTTTCAATGTGTGATACCATAGACTTTTGGATTTCTACAAAAAGAGATGCAGTGATTAAAATGATAAAGGCAGTAGATGCTGTTGTAATTAATGATGAAGAAGCCAAACTCCTAACAAAAGAATTCAATTTGATAAAATGCGCAAAAAAGATAATGCAATGGGGAACAAAATATGTAATAATTAAGAAAGGTGAGCATGGTTCTTTGATGTTTTATGATGATGTAATTTTTCCAACCGCAGGATTTTCTTTAGAAGATGTTGTAGATCCTACAGGTGCAGGAGATTCATTTGCAGGTGCAATGATAGGATATCTTGCAAGTAAAAAATCTACAAAAATATCTTATATCAAAAAGGCAGTAGTTTATGGAAATGTACTAGGATCATTTGCTGTAGAAAGATATGGTCTTGAAGGATTACTAAAAATAAAAAACGGCGATATTGTAAAACGTATCAAGACATATGAAAAGATGATTCGTTTCTAAAAAGACTTAAGTTCAATTATTTTTCAAATTAATTTAGCATTGTCAGAAGAGAAAGATCGATTAGAGATAATATTCAAACTTCAAAAAGGATTGTCAGATATGATGAATCTTGATAGGTATCCAAATAATACTGAAGGAAGAATTTCTGCTTTATGTACTGCCATAATGCATGAGGCTGTAGAACTACAAAGAACGACAAATTGGAAATGGTGGAAAACTCCTGTTGAATTTAACGAAATAGAAGCAAGAGAGGAATTAATCGATATTTGGCATTTTGTTGTACAAGCGTCCATAGAGCTAAAACTTACACCTGATGATATCATAGACGAATACAAAAAGAAGAATGAAATTAATCGTAAAAGACAAAGAACCGGTTATTAAAAAATTCTAGAATTTTTTTAAAATTAATTCAATTTCAGTTAGATTGATCAAATCTATAAGATTAACATTCTCTTGAAAATATTTTATTTCTGATTTTGATACAGTAAGAAATGGATATGGACTAGTTGAATTAATTATTTTATTATTTTGATCAATTCCATTTTTGTGAAGTTGAAATAATGAATGACCAGAATTATGTCCCCAAACCTCTTTGCCACAGACAATTATGGTATTGACTTTAGGATGTTTATTTACATATTTAATAATAGAATCAATTCCTTTATTTTCAGAAAGTAGTCGTCCTACAATTGATATTTTGTATAAAATTTCAGAATTTGCAATGTTTTTGAGTAAATCTATGCTTGAAAGAGTACAAATTGCTATTTTAGAATTAGGATTTCCAAGGTAAAAAAATTCATTGATAGGCAAAATAACTTTACAAAGTTCTCCAATAGCCTCACCTAGTGCATTCACAATATTTCACGTATTGTTTTAGCAATAAATTCAATATTTTTTTGAGTTACATTTGGATGAATTGGTAAAGACAATACGTGTGAAGCTGCCCAATCGGTTACAGGAAGTTTTGTTTTAAGTTTGTAAAATGGGGTTTTATGAACAGGTGTAGGATAGTAAGAAGTCGCACCTATTCCTTTATCATTTAATTTTTTTAAAAGCTTGTCACGCTTATTAGTTGAAATTGTATATAGATACCAATTTGTATTTTCATTTTTTCTTTCTTTTGGTAATATAACATCAAGATCAGAAATTAATTTTGATAAACACACAGCATTATTTTTTCTAAATTTTAAAAATTTAGGTAGTTTTTTCATTTGTACAGTTGCAATTGCAGCATTTATTTCTGGCAATCGTAAATTCAGACCAAATATTCGAGTGTCATATCCATGAACCATTCCATGATTTCTAATCATTAACAATTTATCTCTAATATTTTTATTATTAGTTACAATAAAACCTCCTTCACCTGCAGTCATAACTTTTGCAGGATACATACTATAACACCCTATTTCAAAGAAAGTTCCAGTATGTTTTCCTTTGTAAGTAGATCCTAAAGATTGAGCAGAATCTTCTATGATAGGAATATTATGTTTTTTAGATATTTCAGAAAGTCTTTCGATAAATGCCACATTTCCATACAGATGAACCGGAATTATTGCTCTTGTTCTTTTGGTAATTTTTTTTTCTAAATAATCAGGATCTATAGTATAATTTTCTTTTAAAATATCAATAAAAATTGGTTTTGCTCCTGTTGCAACAACTGCATTTGCAGTTGCTACAAATGTAAATGATGGAAGCAAAACTTCATCTCCTTTTTTAATGTCTAATGCGTAAAGCGCTGCCTGTAATGCTGCAGTGCCAGAATTTACTGCAACGGCATATTTTGATCTTACAAACGATGCCGCAAGTTTTTCAAATTCCTGAACATGTTTTCCTCCTAAATTTGCAGCAGATGTTAAAGCCCCATTTTTAAGAATTGACGTGACTACATCTATCTCTTCTTTGCCTACAATAGGAACGTTAATTGCAATTTTCAACAATATTCTTGTTTATAACTAGTCTATAAATCTCAGCAAAGAAACATGAATTTTTATATTTCAAGATTTGGCAAACGGCATCATGAAGCCGCGTCATCTTGAAAAATTAGATCCAGGCTACAAAGTCTATCTGTACATTTTCTATATTTGTGGATTCATCATGGCATCATCATTAGTTTTTGGAGTATATGTTACCATGATAGAATGGATGGAAAATGGAACATATGTTATGGGAGAAGCAATTCACAATACAACTATACCGTTTGAAAATTTTGCAAGGGTAACTACTTGGATATTTTTCTCTACAATAATTGGATGGTATTGTGTTACAAGAATTGGATGGAGAAGAACTGCAGGTGATAAAATTATTGGTACAAAAATGGCATTACTTCAATTAATGTTGTTAAGTTTTTCAATAATATCTCTCTATGAAGTATTATACAATTTTACGGTGTTAAATGCACAAATAACTGCAGGTGTTATCAATGGAATGGTTCCAGACATTGATAAATTATCAGTCGCTTATCCAGATCCTGATAGACCATGGAATTTAGTATTTGCAACCAAAGTATTCCTTGCATCATTCATCATAAGCACTCATGGATTTTATCTCAGTATAAAGCCTAGAAAAAGTCTAGATGAATAAGAAATTGAACAGATTTTTCTTTACAAGAAAATATGATAAAAAAACTATATCAACTATGAATGACTAATTTGAACATGAGATTATTTGGTTCTAGTAGAAATGAATTAAAATGTAAAAAGTGCGGTACTGTACTTCCCGATTCTGATAGATTAAGAAAACATCAAGAAAAAGCACACAACAAGAAAAAAGAAAAATGCAGAGCTTGTGGAACTGAGTTTGATAGTTCAGACAATTTAAGAAAACACAAGAAAAACTGTAAATAGAATTATTCAGTCCTAATTCACAGTTTGGTTGTCTTTTTAGAGCTTTTTCAATTGCATCTAAATTTTTAATTTCATTTTTAGAATTCATCGATAAAATGTTGATGATTTTTGAGCCTAATTGAACCGATTGTTCTGGTAATGTTTCAAGGAATTTTTCAAGGGCTTTTTTATAGTTTGAAATTAACTCTAAACCTTCTTCAAGAGTCATAAACAGTATGAAAATATCTTCTATTCAAACCTTCTAAATTCAAGCTTGAATTTTGAATAACTTTATACGTTTACCTCTCAAAAATTGTTTTGATTTGGATATTACAGAAAAAGTAGATTTGATTCAAAGACCGCCAACTGAAGAGATAGTAACACAGGAAGAATTAATTGGATTATTCAAAACTAATTCATCTCCAAATCATTACATTGGTTTAGAAATTTCCGGTTTCTTGCATCTTGGCAGTCTGATTAGTACAGGTTTCAAAATTAATGATTTTGTAAAAGCTGGTGTAAAATGTAAGATTTTTCTGGCTGATTGGCATACTCTGATAAATGACAAATTAAGTGGAGATTGGGAAACAATTACAAAAGTTTCAAAATATTATCAAGATGCCTTCAAGTTAGTATGTCCTAATGCAGAAATAATTTTAGGATCTAAACTATATGAAGAAAAAACTGAGTATTGGTCTGAGCTTGTGAGATTTACAAAACATATGTCAATTGCAAGAACAATGAGAACTCTGACTATTATGGGCAGAACAGAAGATGATAAAAAAATTGATATAGCAAAGTTACTTTATCCTGCAATGCAAGCAGTTGATATTCACTCTTTAGATGTAGATATCGCTCATGCTGGAATGGATCAAAGAAAAATACACATGTTGGTTAGAGAAATATTTCCAAAAATGAAATGGAAAGTGCCTGTTGCTGTTCATCATAAATTATTGCCAGGACTTTCAAAACCTGCAGATTCAAGTGATAACAAAATCGTAGGTAAAATGAGTAAATCAGATCCAAATTCAGGAGTGTTTATTCATAATTCTGATGATGAAATAAAGAAGAAAATAAACAAATCATGGTGTGAAGAAGCAAATATTGAAAATAATCCACTGTTAGAAATTTCAAAATCTGTAATTTTCCATGAATACAAAGAAATGAAAGTAGAAAGACCTGAAAAGTTTGGTGGAAATATATCATATACCAATTACAATCAACTGGAAAAAGACTTTGCAGAAAAAAAACTACATCCTGGAGATTTGAAACAAACAGTTGGAAATTATTTAGTTAAAGTAGTTGCTCCAATTAGAGATAAATTGAATCTTAGTGAAGAATTGAATAATGCAATTAAGAAAAGTTTCTAGACTTTGAGATTAGGATTTGTCTATTCTTCTAAATTATATTTTGATTTGTAACCTCTAGGATTAATCATTAAATCTTTGTAAGTATAAGTCGATGAATTTCCAATAATTACAGTAGTAATCATGCCTAATTGATCTGAATGATTAGGTAAATTTTCTAAATCTGTCATTACAACAGTTTCAGATTCTCTAAATGCACCTTTAATTATTGCAACAGGTGTAGTAGGTTTTCTATACTTTAAAAGAACTTTTCTTGTATCTTGTAATTGATGAATTCTTTTTTTACTTGCAGGATTATAAATTACAATTACAAAATCACCTTGAGCAGCTGCTTCAACTCTCTTTGAAATAACTTCCCATGGAACTAGTAGATCACTCATACTCACAACTGCAAAATCAGTCATTAGAGGCGAGCCAATAATTGATGCACATGAATTGAGTGCAGATACGCCAGGAACAATTTCCACCTGAAGATCATTTTTTGGATTCCAACCAGATTCAGCAAGCGTTTCATAGATCAATCCTGCCATCCCATAAATTCCCGGATCACCACTTGATACAAGTGAAACAATTTTTCCAGATTTTGCAAGATCAATGCACTGATGAGCTCTTTCCACTTCTTGTGTCATTGCATAGCGATAAACAGTTTTTCCTTCAATAAGATCTTGTACCAAATTTACATAAGTTTCATATCCAACAATTGTATCACTCTCACCAATCACTTCTTTTGCTCGAAACGTCATATGGTTATGATGTCCAGGTCCGACACCAACAATGTATAGTTTACCAGTCAATTTCAAAAGAAATTTTTTATCAAGTAATTTATCCGTTTAGTGAATCTACTGGAATGGATCAATTAATGGAGAATTTACTATATGATCACCATTAGTTAATCTAGCAATACTAACTGAAAGTTTATCCTCTTCACTAAATGAATCAATATCAGACCTTGTTTCTAGAATTCGTGCAGATTTTACATCGTTCCATTCAACCAAATAGATTCTCCATATAGGACTATAATTTGCATCTCCAAGGGATACTCCAGTAATGCTTGCTTGAAATCCTAATGGACCAGAACCAATAATTCCATTTTTGAATTGGAATAGATCTACAGCACCCGAATGAGCAATTAGATTTGCTGAACTTGAAGAAGAGGCAACTCCCATGGTTTCAGCAGGTTCTGATGGTGTCGCATCAGTAACAATATAGTAAATAGTTTTCCCATCAGGCCCCCAACTTCTATGAGCTACAAAAGTTACAGTCATTTCCTCTTCATTAATTTCAGTAATTTGACCACCACCGTAAGACATTTTATCAGAAATTTCTTTGTCAGAACGAACTTTCATTTGTCCATCCGACCAAGTAATTTGTGGAGTATTTAGTACAATTCCTATTTCATTGAATTCAATTCTGCCACCTTCTTCAGCTGCAATTATATCTGCTGCAGATTCAAATTCAACTTCTGTTTGACCAACTTTCCAAGTAATTTCAACAATAGAATTTAACGCACTGTATTCTGATTCTTGTGATGGAGTACTAGAAAATACTTCATTTTGAAATCCATAAATTCCATCACCTTTCACTCCATTTTTAAAAATGTATAACTTTTGAAGTGCATTTTCTGGAACATCTGCAAGTACAGGTGCAAACTCTACATTCCATTCTTGTTTATCTGAAATAGATTTTGCATAATTTTTATCACTGCCATCAGTTATGATATAATGAATTTGATTTCCTTCATAGATTCCTTTGTGCATTGGGATTGTAGCAGGTACATTTGTTCTTGAAAGCAAATATGATGATTCATCTTTTTCAAACTCAACTTTTTGCATTATTACTTCAGTAGGCTGTCCTCTAATCCATCCATCTAGACTAACTGTAGTTGTAAATTTTTTAGAATTTGGCGAATGTAATGCAAGAGCAGCTCCTGTAAACTCAAATGAACCTGAATTTTTTAATAAATCAATCAAGGATATGCCATAGATTGTTTTTCCATCAACGGTCCATGTAGGTTGACCTTGTGATTCTTGAGAACTAATTTCATGTAAAACTACAATCTGTACGGGCTCACTTGAAGTAAATGTCATGGAGCCATCATAGATTGTTCCTTCATTAGGAGGTAAAATTAATGCCAGTTGATGATTTTCATGTCCTTGACCTGGATCTTGAGATGATGTTATAGTTTCGGTAAAATGGATTTTTTTTCTAGAACCTGCATCAACAAATTGATCAGTAGATGAGGATACAAAAATGATACCAACAGAAACAATTCCAATAATTAGCAAAGATTGAAGCTTATTCAATAAATGATCTTGGAATAATTCCCTTAAATGATTTGTCTAATTGATTTTATCTAGTGCAAATTCATCGTGTAAAGCTCGTACAGCTGCATTGGTATCAGAGTTTTTTACAATGAATGCAAGATTGAGCTCAGATGATCCTTGAGTAATCATAGACACATTTACTTTATTTTTCTCGATTGCACTAAAAACTTTAGAGGCAACTCCGACAGTTCCTCTCATTCCTAAACCAATTAATGCAATTATTGCGACATCTGTAGTAACGTCTAATTTTTTGATAATCTTTCCTAATAATTCCATCTCTAATGCACTAACTGCTTTGTCAAGATCTGCATTTTTTACTACAACTGTAATACTAGATTCAGAAGGATTCTGTGAAATCATCATTACATTAATTCCAGATTTTGCTAGTGTAGCAAATATTTTTGCTGCAGTACCTGGAGTTCCAACCATACTACCACCTTGAACATCAATTAAGCCATTATTTTGTACATTACTTACGCATTTTACGGTATTTTTTACAGCTGATGAGGTTAACGCAGAAACTAGAGTTCCTTCATTTTGAGTATTGAAAGAATTTCTAATTTTCATTGGAATTTTCTTTGAAATTAGAGGCTCAAACGTTCGTGGATGTATTTGTTTTACTCCAAATAGAGCCATTTCAATTGCCTCAATGTATGAAACTTCTTTGAGTAGTTTTGCATTTTTTACAATTTTTGAATCTGCAGTCATTAGGCCATCTACATCACTCATTAACCAAATCTCATCTGCTTTTATACAAGAGCCAATTATTGTTGCAGAATAATCAGAACCACCTCGTCCAAATGTAGTAACATGACCATGTTGATCAGCACCAACGAATCCTCCAACAACTGGAATTGTTTTCTTTGAAAACAAAGTATCTACAGTCTTTGATACTCTCAATCGTGTTGTATCAATGAGCGGTTTAGATTCACCAAAATTAGAATCAGTAACAATCCCCACTTCTTTACCTGTAAGAGGAATTGATTTTTTTCCTGAATCACTTATTGCTGATGAAACTAGTTTTATCGACAATCTCTCTCCAAATGAAAATAGATAATCCATTGTTCTCGGAGTAACTTCGCCTAGTAGCACCATTCCATCAATTAGGGCAATAAGTTCGTCAAAGTCTTTATCAAATTTTGAGAGTAATTTTTTTCGTATGTTGGGTTTTTTGATTGTCTGTTTAGCTAATTGTTTATGTCTATTGGTAATTTTTGACGCAAGTTGTTCGGCTTTAGATTTATTTTCTTTTTTTATGGATTCTGAAATTTCTATTAAATCATCTGTAGTTCCACTAGTTGCAGAACATACAACGACAATTTGATTTTTCTTTGATAATTCATTAAGATGTTTAGCTACTGCTTGAATGTCTTTTGCGGCAGAAATTGATGTTCCACCGTATTTTATTACAAGTCTCAATTCAAAATACCTGAACTAGTTAATCTTTAAATGCTTTAACTTTCGACACGTGGAGCCAAGTAAAAGTGAATTCTACCAATATTTGCCACTTTGAATTCAATTCTAAGAGGTTTTGCGCTTGAAAACTCACATGTAATTGAGCCTGCGTTGGAACCTACTGCTTTGACTACAGGATTTAGATATTCTAGGCTGTATGTACCAACACTATCTTCTTTTGAAGAAATTTCTTCAATTTCTTTATCATCCTTGTCTAGTTCAATTACAACTTCACCAGAATCGCCTTTTCCAGAAAAGTCTCCCTTGGAATCAAATGTTTGTATAGTAAGATAATCAGATACAACCTGTACATCACCAAGAATTTTGTCAAACTTTGACGAGGTTAAAATAATTTTTGAATCATAAGGAATTTTTGGCAATGGTGTATCAGTAGCAGAACTTTCAATTAATCGCATTTTATATTTTTTATTTTTTCCAACTGTTACAAGTAACATATTTTGTTCAGAGATACTTATCTCAATGCTATCTTTTTTGTCTGCTCTTTTAATGAGTTTTGAAAATTCGTCAATTCTTACACCAAATTTAATGTCACTATCACACTCGTATTTTTCAAATGCAGAATTAGGCCACGAAATGTCAATCAGAGCTACATGTGACGGATCCATTCCTCTAAAAGTTATTCCTTCTGCTGTTGCAACAAAAGTTGCTTCTTCAACAAGTGTAGATATTGCAGAAATGATAGCTTTTAGATCATCAGATCCATTTGTTTTTGCACCAAAAGTCAAATCAATTTTCTTCTCTTTATGTTCCAGTTAAACCTTATGTGTAATCACGCCAAGTATATTTACATTTTTGACAACGATAAAATCTTGTTGTAGGTTCATCTGCACTTCTAGTTTGAAACATCCAACCAACCGCTTCATCATGTCCGCATTTTTCACAATCTATTTTGACAGTTGGATTAGATTCTTCACCTTCGTCTCCTTCAAAAGCAAGTAATGAGAAATCAGGTTCTTCTTCGGTAGTAATTTTTTTTGTCGGTTTAGCTTTCTCTCCTTCAGTATAACCACATTTAGGACATTGAAGGCCTGATCCACCATTTTTTAATTTAACCTCACATTTGGGGCAAAACTTCAATCTAATTTACCTTAATTTGAGAATGAAATAGTTGGTTAAGTTCTTGAGCCATTTTGATTGCGGAATCTGTTGCTTTTTTAATTTCACCTAGTGGTTTTGAACTTGAATTAACTCTCATCCAACATTCATTGGTAAGAGGATGCTTTACAATAACTCCTGCAAAATCAGTAGATGATGCTTTTAGCAGTTCATGTTGAATTATGTATAAAATTCCAATATCAGTTTCAGTAATTGAAAGGCTGATCTCTTTAGGCTCAGAACTGATTACTTGTGCGTTCATGTATTCAGAAAAAGCACATATTGCGGATATAAATCATTATGAGCAGGAACAATGGCAGAAAGCAGGATTTCAGTTATAGAATTAGTAAAATCCAAAGATGAGTACTCATCTGATGAAAATATTGAAATAAATGTTAAATTTTTAGTAGAAGGAGGCATTAGAAACGCCTTCAATGAGGTAAATTGGACTAAAGCCTATAACAATAATGATGTTTCATTCAAAATGAAGCATGGTATAAAATTGACGTCAGGCGGACTAAGAAAGAAGGAACTAGGACGAACCATTGATAGTTATAGAAAGGCATCAATATTTTGGACTCGAAATCCAAAGTTAGTTAACCCAATGAAAGACAGACGAATTTGGGTACAGATAGCCAAGAATTTTGAACCGTTTGTCAGATTATCAGAAGAAGAAGTTAGACAGGAATTATTTGATTTTAACGAAAAATTTGTATTCAAAGCATCAGATTTGGGAAAAGGCAAACACAAGATTGGAGCAGAAGCTTTTGCGTCTTGGCAAAAACATGACTTTACAGAAACCGGAAGTATCAAAAATAGTTCAAGTGAGATTGAGATTACAATCAATTAGGGATATAAGGAACTTTTTGGGTTAATAGGTAATGGCAAAATACGATGGTCTGTTAGGACAACCGATACTTGAAGTTGAAGAACCTGATAAAGATGGGGGAATCACCTTTATCTTCAAAGACAACAGGTTTATGTTCATAAAAGCAGTTGATGGCAAAATTGAGACCGTATCAATTCCAGAATAGGTGAATATGAATGGAAAAATTTGACCCAATCAAAATGTTAGAACTTGTTAAAGTAGAAGATCCTGATGGAGATGGGGGATTGACTTTGTTTTTTCAAGAAGATAAAATTTTGAAGATTAAAGTTGTAGATGGGAAATTAGTTTCAGAATTTATGTAAACTAATTTCTTACATGTTTTTCATAAAATCCGATAGCTAATTCTTGTGTTTCAGATTGAATTGAACCTGGTCTTTCATCTCGGATTTTTTTAATTGCATCATCAGCTGAAAATTTTTTGTATTTTATAAAATAACAAGCAAGTATTGTTCCAGCTCTCCCCATTCCAGCTGCACAATGAACCATTACGGCTTGATCATTTTTAATTTGTTCATGAATGAAATCAACTGCTGAATCTATTCTATTCATATCAGGAGCTGTAAAATCAGGAGTCGGGACATGAAGATATCCAATGTTTTCAACCCATTCATCTGGTAGTGAGTGCTCAGTCATAGTTACAATTGATTTTACACCTTGATTTAGAAGCCAATTAAATTCATCTAAACTTGTTGGAATACCCGAGCCTGCTAATTTCTCTTCAATTAACCAAGAAAAGTTTGTTGGTTTTTTTGTAATTTT
>CAJQMY010000062.1 GCA_905479565.1 uncultured Candidatus Nitrosopumilus sp. | reverse complement strand
TACCAATACTTTGCTTTAACAGTCTCAATGACTTTTTCATGTTCCTTACTCTTTCTACGTGCATATTTCTCCATTGCCCCAAGTGGAATACCACCAAGAGATCTTGCTATTGCATTAAAGAAGTATCTTTGAGGACCTTTTGAACCAGTTTTGGTCATGAACTTTTGAATGCCATATTTGAAATTATGCTGCCATGTCTTGTAAAGAACACCTAACTGTGCAGGAGTCATTTCGTTTCCAATATTAAAGAATTCAGATTGTTCGAGTAATCCAATTGGAACAAATGTGAGTGCAGTAGCAGTAAACATCGAATCAGGTTGTTCATGTTCTAATTCACTAATCAATTGGATAGTGTCCCATGAATCTTCAGGAGTTTCATCGTTATCAAGACCCATAATCAAAGTAAATGCAGGAATCCAATAATTCTCATTCATTGTCTTTACACCTTCTTTTACAACCCAATGCCATTCAGAAGGATCATATGGAGCCAATTTTCTATCAGCATATTTTCCAATTAGCCTAAGACTTCCAGTTTCAAAGCCAGCCTGAACACCAATCATGTTGTCAGGACCTGCTTTCATTATTTTTGAGAGGTTTGGAAGTAGTTTTTCATCAGCTATTGCACCTGCCAGCGTACCGTGTGTAGGATTAGTATGTTCAACCCCAGTTGACATGATTGCAGTGAACAGTTCTTCTAATGCCTCCCTATTTGGTTCCATTCCTTTTGCAGTTCTAGGATCCATCCCATAAACGAAAATATCATCACTGTGAATCCATGCAGATTTGGAACCACCTTTCTTTATGTTAACTTCAATTTCTTGTTTCACTTTTTCTGGTGAATAATATCTTAAAGATCTTAATGTAACATCACAGAATTTACATCCCCTACCACAACCACGCATTACTTCTACCATTCCATGCATACTTGGCTCTACAATATTTGGAATTTCTTCTAGATCAGGTCTATCCCAGAAATTTACAAATCTTCCATGAATTTTTTTTCCTTCTCTTTCAAATTCTTTAATGTTAACTTTAAAATCACTTCTCTTTCTGAAAGGATCCATATTTTCAAAATCACCATTAATCAAATAGTTAAAGAAGCGGCCTGCATGTCCGTCAATTTCAGGTGCGATACCACCTAGTTCTCCTTCTAAAATTGCATAAATTCCAAACTCTTCAATTTTTGCTGGATCATAGTTGTATTGCCACGTTCCAGAAGCACCAGAAATTACTTTTGCCTTACTTCCAGTTCTTGCTTTTGCAGCTTTAATTCTATGATGTAATTCCGCATTGTAAAATTCATCGTAAGAAGTTTGTTTTCGTCCATAAGTAAATGTCATAGTAACTGGACCCATTCCAAGTGGATCCATTTCATAAGTTCCAATAACTTCAGTTTCAGGACCAATGAATTTTTCAATATGATTTGGATGAGCAACAACCACATCTTTTCGCGCAAAGCCATCACGTAACAAACCAGCTTCTAATTTTCTCAATCCATAGGGGGCATATTTTGCAGCACCGTCAATATCAGGTGACCAATTACAAATAAAATCAAATAGGACTTTTGGTGTCACCTGGTTTCCAAGAATTTTATACCAAAAGCTGTTCTTGTCTCTATTAGGGTCTATTGCTGGAGCACACCCGAAAAATGTTGCAAGAGATAATCCTCTATAAGGAGACATCAAAGTCCTATCAGCGGTTAAAACTATTTTTGGAGTACCCATACCCTTCATGAAAATAATTTTATGATTTATTTTAAACCTTGCTAGTTAAACCTAGTAGTTTTCCAAAATTCCAGCCTTGTTTCTATGTAAATGACCAAATTCCTTATTTGCAGACAAATGATTCCCATCAAATACAGTTCCATCTCTACATGCAAGATCCTCACCCACACAACAACTACCACATATTCCAACACCGCATTTCATCATTCTTTCAAGACTTGCCTGAACAAAGATATTTCTTGAATGTGCAGATTGTACCGTTTTGTACATCATTATTTCAGGACCACAAACATACACAGCATCATAATGAGTTTCATTAACTAATTTTTCAACTAAATCAGTTACAAATCCTTTTTCACCATAACTACCATCATCAGTTGATACAAGTACACGATGAGGATTATTTGTCAAAAGATCATTTGCTAAATCTTCAAAGAAAACTTCATTTTTCGATTTTGCACCCATTAAAACAGTGACATCATCTGAAGGTTTTACAAAAGTAAGCAAACGCATCATAGGAACAAGACCGGTTCCTCCTCCAACTAGCAATAATTTTCCATTTTTAACATCAAATGAATTTCCATATGGACCTCTGATTCCGATTTGTCCTCCTACTGGGATATTAAATAAACCAGTAGATGAAGGTCCATGTTTTCTAACAGTAAACGCTGCTTTTCCAGATTCTTTTGAAATCATTACACTCATGGGTAATTCATTAACGCCAGGAATCCATACCATGGCAAATTGACCTGGAAAAACATTAGACATTATATCATCAGAAAAAACTAATGTTCTCACTGTTGGCGTTTCATCAATTACTTTTTCAATTGTGACAATCGTAGGATGATTAAGATTTCTTTGCAATACCTATCATCTCCGTTATAGTACTGAAACCTTTTCTCTTCATGTATTGTATGATGCCTTTGTTAATCTCATCAAAAACTCCAACCCAATTATCACCTATTGCACTTCCAAGTTGAACAGCAGATGCCCCAGCTAAGAAAAATTCAATTGCATCTTCCCATGAAGATATTCCACCACATCCAATGATTGGAATATCATATTGCGAAGAAATTTCATAAACACATCTTAATGCAATTGGTTTAATCGGAGTTCCAGATAAGCCTCCAAATTTATTGCTAAGTATCGGACGTTGAGTTTCAACGTCAATTGCTATTGCTCTAACGGTGTTAATTGCAGTAATTGCATCAATTCCACAGTCTATCGCAGTACTAACTGTATTGAGGTAATTACTAGTCCCCAGTCCAACTTTGGCAATAACAGGAACATTAGCAGTATTTTTTACGGTAGATACAATTGCTTTAACCAATCCAGGATCATCACCGACCTCCAAACCAACTTTAGCAACATGAGGACAGGATAAATTCAACTCAAATGCTTTGACTTTACAATTTTCAAATTCTTTTATCATAGTTTCAAAATCTTCAGGTACAGAACCTACCAAACTCACAACAATCGGAACATCTTGATTTGGCTCAATCATTTTGGCAAAATTTGATGCTCCAGGATTTGAAAGACCTACAGCATTAATCCATCCGCCACCTTTTACACTAAAGATGGTGGGGTTTGGATATCCTTCCCAGGGAGCAGTACTAATGGATTTTGTGACAACAGCGCCGGCTCCAGATGCATAAAGTCGATTAAACACATCTAATGATATACCTAAAATTCCAGATGCCAGCATTACAGGTTTATCTAATTGAATTTGACCTATGGAAGTTGCAATACTAGGTTCCACTTCGATTAATGAACTAAGTTTCGAATATAACAGTTGATTCTAGTATCTTTTTTAAAGGTCATTTAGAATCAACTAGTTATGTATTCTGTAGTTTTAACAGAGTTGGGAATCTCGGTTTTCAATGATGAAAAATTGGACAAAGCATTTTCATTCTCAAATCCTGTAAAAGAGTACCTATTAGTTAAAAATAAGGAATCAAAATTAAACGAACTTGTAAATTATCTAGCATCAACTCAAAGAGGATTTTCTGTTAGTGATGAATCATTACTTGCAATTCTAAAAAAACATTCTATTGATTGTCACCTAATGGAAGAATCCGAATTAGACAAAATTCAAACAAACAAACCACAGATTATTGTAGATTCAGGTTTTGCATCAAATCTACAAGATACGCTTGGAAAACTAAGAGAATTCGCATTAGGATTATCATCATCAAAAGTTACCGAAGTTTCAGAAAGTCCAGATCTTCACATCATTCAGGCAATTAACTCTCTAGATGAGATCGATAAAATTGCAAATGGGCTAAGTTCAAGACTTAGGGAATGGTACGGATTGCATTTTCCAGAACTAGATAACATAATCGATAGTATTAACGGATATGCACAAATAGTTATTGCAGGAAAACGGGAATCATTAACTAAACAAATTTTTGAAGAAGCTGGTTTTCCAGAATCAAAAGTAGAGATGTTGTCATTAATTTCATCAAAAAGCAGAGGTGGAGATATCTCAAATATTAATTTGTCAATAGTTCAATCAATTGCAAAACAAGTTTTAGATTTTCACGAGTTACGTAAAAAACTTGAAGAACATGTTGAAGCAGAAATGCAAGAGATTGCACCAAATACTTCAGCAATACTTGGAACAGCAGTTGGTGCAAGAATTTTAGGAAGAGCAGGAAGTCTTAAAAAAATGGCGTCATTACCAGCTAGTACAATACAAGTTCTAGGAGCTGAAAAAGCATTATTCAGATCATTAAAGACAGGTTCACAGCCACCAAAACACGGATTATTATTCCAACATGCAATGGTTCATGCAGCTCCACGATGGCAAAGAGGAAAAATTGCTAGAGCAGTAGCTGCAAAAGCAGTAATTGCTGCAAGAGTCGATGTGTACGGTGAGGGATTAAATCAAACTTTACTTGAAAAACTCAATATCAGAGTTGACGAAATAGGCAAAAAATATGAAAATCCTACTGAAAAAGACATGAGACCACCTCCATCATTTAGAAGGGAAGAAAGCTTTAGAGACAATCCAAGAAGAGATAGCGGAGACAGAAGAAGAGAAGGAGGAGACAGAAACAGAGGCGGCGACAGAAGAAGAGAAGGGGGCTTTAGAGACAATCCAAGAAGAGATAGCGGAAGAAACGATGAAAGAAGAGATTCAAACAAAAAGAGAAAGAAGTTTGGAAGACGATAATCAATCATTTTTTTGGATAAAAACAGAAGGACAAGAAAAATTAGCTACAGAAAATCTAGTTCCTGGAAATCAGGTTTACAAAGAAAAATTAATCATCAAAAGAGGAATTGAATATAGATTATGGGATCCATTTAGAAGCAAATTAGCAGCATCCATTATGAATGGTTTAGATTATTTTCCGTTTGAAAACAAAAGTCAAATTTTGTATTTGGGGGCATCTACTGGAACCACAGTTAGTCACATCTCAGACATTGTAGGTTCTAACGGAATTGTTTTTGCAGTGGAACATGCAAGTAGAGTAGCAAGGGATTTTTTAGATAGAGTGGCAACATATAGAAAAAACATCATTCCAATTCTACAAGATGCAAGAAAACCAAAAGAATATTTTTCAGTATTTGGAAAAGTTGATGTTATGTATGTAGACATAGCACAGCCAGATCAGACACAAATTGCAATTGATAATTGTGAAATGTTTCTAAAAAAAAGAGGTTATTTCTTTTTGGTTATCAAAACTAGAAGTATCGATGTAACAAAAGATCCAAAAAGAATTGTTGAAGAAGAAATAGAGAAATTAAAACCAAGATTTGATATTTTACAGACTATTAATCTACACCCATATGATAAAGATCATGCAATGGTAATTTCAAAATTCAAAAATTAGTTATTTTCAATAATTTTCTGAACGGGTTTCCAACTTTTACGCACAAAGTTGGGCATCTCATGATTTTTTTTATAATATTTTGTTATAAATTTCACAGTTACAGAATCAGCTGGGTATCCGCTACCTAAATTATGATCTTTTCTTAATTTCATAATTGCTCTATCCCTACTTACTTTAGCGAGAATAGATGCAGCAGACACTACAACAAATATGTTATCTGCACGGTGATATGATTTGATTTTATGATTATCAGATAGTTTAGAAATTTCTTTTCCAAATCTAGTAGGATTAACATCACATGAATCAACATACGAAACATCTGGATTTAATTTTGAAACAACTTTTGCCATGTATTTTGCCTCTAAATCATTTAGACGGTGTTTCTTTACACTGGCATCAACCGATTTAGGAGAAATTTTTGCAATATAGTAATCGTCTACAATTTCAATGATTTTTTTGTAAAGATATTCTCGTAGTTTAGGAGTAAGTTTTTTTGAATCTTTTACACCTAATGCAGTTAATTTTTTTATATTTTTTTTATCTATTGATATTCCAGCTATCACTAATGGACCCAACATAGGACCACGTCCAGCATCATCAACACCACAAATTTGCACGAATTCTATCTTAAAACACAAGTATTAAACCGTTATACGTTTAAAAAAAATGAAAACCAATTGGAATTTCCAGATGAAACTTTTCAAGAAATAGTAGAAGGAAAAACAAAACTACTAGTTCCAAAAAAATCAATTACCGATAAAGTGCCCCCAATGAAACCAGCATTTTTTAATCCAAAAGCAAAACTAAACAGGGATTTTTCAATTATTGCATATTCATCTTTTCTTAACAAATTTCAAGGTCCAAAAATTTTCTTAGAAGGTCTTTCAGGATTAGGAGCCAGAGGACTGCGTGTTGGAAATGAATTAGATGTTGAAAAAATTGTAATTAATGATCTTAATCATTCTGCACTCAAAATGGCAGAACATTCTGCAAATCTAAACAATGTAAAAAATATTAAATTTTCTGAAAAAGAGGTATGTAGATTTCTCAGCGATTATTCAAAAAAAGGAGAAAGAGGCTCGATTGTGGACATAGATCCTTTTGGATCACCTGCAGCATTTTTTGACTGCGGGATTAGGGCAACTATGCATGGAGGCGTACTTTCAACAGCTGCCACAGATCTTCAAGTGTTAAACGGTCTCTTTCAATCTGCATGTAAAAGAAAGTATGGAGGAATACCCGTTAGAACAAAGTACGGAAATGAAATTGCAATCAGATTGATTCTAGGTTCTCTTAGAACAGTAGCTGCAAGACTAGGCGTAACCATTATTCCCATATTTGTCGAAAGTGAAATGCACTACTATAGAACATATGTCAAAGTTCTCAATAGGCCAGATCAAAAAGAAAATCTAGGGTACATTTTACATTGTAAAAATTGTGGAAACAGGAAAATTACATTAGAGCAAGAGCAAAAATGTGAGTTATGTGAATCAAAAATTAGTATAGCAGGGCCATTATGGATAGACAAAGTTTTCGATAAAAAATTTGTCCAAGATATGATAATAGAAAATTCTAGATTAGAAACGGACAAAAATTGCGAAAAAATTCTTTGTAAATGTTTATCTGAATCAGAAATGGCAGGTACATACTATACAATAGATGAAGTTGCATCAATGATGAAATCATCACCACCAAAACTAGAAAAAGTAATTTCAAGTTTAATAGAAAACAAATTTTTAGCTAGCGTCACAGTATTTAACCCAACAGGATTTAGAACCAATGCAAATATCAAAGAAATAATTAAAATTTTTAAAACTATCCAATAAAACCCAAACAGACAAGGTATAACTCACTGCTTTGTTTCCTACTTGAGTCGGGTTTTGTAAGATTTATTCTAACAAATTTTTTCTTGATATAATCTCTGAATTCCATTGAAAATTCACCATCAAAGATTTTGAATACAGCATTTCCTTTGTGCGCTAAAACTTTATCCATAATTTTTGTGCAATCATAATTTAATGATATTTGCTTTGCATGATCAACAGTCCAATTTCCACTTACTTGAGGAGAAAGATCACAAATTACAGCATTAACTTTGCGTCCAAAATAAGATAATACTTCATCTACAACATGTTCATCTTCAATATTTTCTCGGATAATATGAGCCCCAGGGATTTCTTCGACATAAGACAAATCAATACCCATTACTTTTCCTTGATTTCCAACTAATTTCATAGCCATCTGAGTCCAACCCCCAGGCGCACAGCCAAGATCTAAAACATTGAAACCAGGCCCTATGAGACGATATGATTTGTTTAATTCTTGTAGTTTGAATGCTGCTCTACTTCGAAAACCTTGCTCGTGAGCTAATCGACGATAATAATCTTTTCGTGCATCTGCTAGTTTCATTTAGCCTTCACAGGTTTTTTCAATTCAGCAATTACCCAATCCTCAATAAATTGACAATTTGTAGGACTGATTTCCCCCTCAAGTGAACATTTTTGCTCAACAGGACAAACTAAGCAAGGGGCATTTTCAATGGATTGCGTACTAATCGGGGTTTTCTTTAAAATTAATTTGTATGTCCAACGATCATTCTCAAGAAGTTTTTCTCTGGTAATTGTACCCATTCTTTCAAGTTTTAATGCCAATCGAGAACCAACTTGATTAGTAAGTTTAAGTTTTTTCCATAATTCACTTTGGAACATTCCATCAGACTCTTTCTCAGCTAAAATATCACAAACTTTGTTAGTTAATCTTTCCATATCAACTGTTTCAATTTGAAAATTTTCAATTTCTTCATCTGAGAGTTGTTCTTCTAATTCTTCTTCAAGGGTTAATTCAGCAATCCTTTTTTCTTCTTCTAATTCTTTTTTAGTTAATTTCTTTACTTTAACAGGTTTTTCTTCCACTTTTTTAGCAGGTTTAGCATCAGCTTTCTTGGCAGTTTTCTTTGCGGGTTTAGCATCAGCTTTCTTGGCAGTTTTCTTTGCGGGTTTAGCATCAGCTTTCTTGGCAGTTTTCTTTGCGGGTTTAGCAT
>CAJQMY010000061.1 GCA_905479565.1 uncultured Candidatus Nitrosopumilus sp. | reverse complement strand
CATGTTTCTCTTCATCATGTTTCTCTTCATCATGTTTCTCTTCATCATGTTTCTCTTCATCATGTTTCTCTTCATCATGTTTCTCTTCATCATGTTTCTCTTCATCATGTTTCTCTTCGGACTGAATTTTACTAATTCCTTTACTAGTATCAACTATTGTTCCCTGATAATTATTTTTGATTAAATTATCAATCCAATTTTCAAAACCTATCCCATTAATTATTAGAAAATCAGATTTGTGTATTTGTTGTACATCTTTTATTGTAGGTTCCCAATCATGTGGTTCAACTCCAACTGGAACAAGTAAAGTCACATCAATTTTTTCCCCTCCCACAATTTGAGAGAATTCATGAAGTGGATTAAATGATGAAATGGCTTGAAGTTTAGAATCATCATTATTTGTAAACTCTTGATTAGTATTGGTGCCATAAACAACAACGGAAGCTAATGGGATTACTATCATAATTGCAACTATTGCCATCTTAGTTTGAGCATTCACGCAGCAACTCAATCCATATTATTAATAAATTTATAAAATCTTAATAAGATTAATTGCTAAACTTATAAGATAATTAATAACATTAGGCATATGCCAATAGTTTCAATCTCTCTAAATGACGAGATTCTATCTGAATTAGACAAGCTTCAGTCCTCAATGGGATTCTCAGGAAGGTCTGAAGCTATCAGAGCAGGAATTAGGGCATTTGTTTCTGAAGAAAAGCAAAAAGCAGACTTGGCAGGAAATATTCATGCAATTCTTTTGGTTATACATAATGATGAGTTTGATCATGTAGTTTCTGGAATTACACATAATTTTGAAGATCTAATTACAACTCATCTTCATAGTAAAATTGAAAAAGAGAAATGCATGGAATTATTTCTAATTGACGGGGACGCAGAAAAGGTATCTACGATGACAAAAGATTTTCAAACAAACAAAAACATGGATACTGTAAAGTTAGTGGCACTTTAGAATACAGAGTTTAACTCCACGCATATGTTGCTCCTCCGTTTTGGGCATGGAAATGATGCAGATATACATGTTTCAATTATAAAATACAAAGATTAATCAAATAACATCGTCCTAATTTTCTACTTGAATTCTATTAATTATTTGAATGCAGATAATCCGGTTTAGATTTAGATAATTTATAGAAAATTGCTCCAATTCCTATGATTACAATTCCTACAAGCACAACTTCAATTTCAAATTGAAATGCCATATAGACAGAAATTCCTAATCCAAATAATGGAAGAATTGGAAATTTTCCAATATTAATAGGAACTTTGAATTTTCGTTCAATATCGGGTTCTGTGTAACGTAAAACAATTACAGCTAAATTTACAGCTGCAAAAGTAATTACAATTGTAAAAACGGTAATGTTTGTAACAATTACAATATTCCCAATCAATGTAAAAATAATGGATGTTATCAGAATTATAATTACAGAAACCCAAGGAGTTTTTGTTTTAAAATGAACTTTTCCAATAATAGTTGGAAATACTTTTTCTTTTGCCATACCATAAAAAATTCTAGAACCTGCAACAAGTGTGATCAAAACAGTACTCATAATTGCAAAAAGTGCAATTGATGAAAGCAAAATGTGAGCTTCTACCCCTAAACCTCTTTCAGCTACTAATGCAATAGGAGCAGACGAATTTGCGAGTTCCTCCCAATTTACAACTCTAACTACTGCTAAAGAAACTAGTACGTACAAAATTCCAGCTATTACAACTGACAAAATTATTGCTCTAGGGAGCGTTTTTTTTGGTTTTTTTACCTCTTCTGCAATATTTGCCATATCTTCAAATCCAATAAATGCAAAAAATATCAAAACAAATGCAACAACAATTCCAGAAAAACCTGAGGAGTTTTCAGTGTAATTTACAGGCTCAGGGCTTGCAAAAGTAAAACCAATGACAATTATCAGAATCAATCCCGAAGCTGCAATTATTGTAAAAATAGTATTTACCCATGCAGATTCCCTAATTCCTACAAAATTGACCATAGAAAGAACAACTAACAAACCAATTGCGGAAATAACTATCGGCATATTGACAAATTCAGCAAAATATCCACCAAATCCTAGCGCTACAGTTGCAGCCGTAATTATGGATGTAACAGCAGTAAGCCAACCTATTAGAAAAGCAAAGAAATTATTTTTGAAAGCATTTTTTATGAAAACATATTCTGCTGCTGCTTTAGGAAATATGGATGATAATTCAGCATAACTAAATCCTGCAAATAGTGCAACAACAGATCCCATTGCAAATGCCATCCATACAGAATCCCCAGCAAAACCTGCAGCTTCGCCTATTAATACATAAATTCCTGCACCAAGGATTAATCCTGTCCCATACATTGTAAGTTGAAAAAGACCCATGTGACGCTTTAATTCAGACATTATCGTAATCCTAAGATACTAGAAAATTTAATCCATAACCAATCAAATATGAAACAACTGCTGCAATCCCACCAATGATTAATGTACTAATTCCAGAACATGTCATTGATTTTTTTACAATCTTTCCTTTTACCATCCCAACAAGAAAGAATGCAGCACAAACACCTACGATAGAATATACAAAAGCTGTTTTATTCAAATCAATTCCCATCATCATGAAAATCATAAACAGAATTAATGGAATCAATCCAACAAGATTGAAACCAATGAAAGTACTTACAGAACTATGCGCAGGGTTTTTTTCATCTTCAATCAATCCCAATTCTTCTTTCATCATCGTATCTACCCATACCTTTCTCTTTGATGTGATTATTCTTACAACATCTTCTAATAATTCATCTCTGAAACCCTTTTCCTTGTAAATATCCCTGATTTCATCTCTTTCTTGATCTTCTAAATTATCTATTTCCCATTCTTCTTGTTTTCTTTTCATTTGCACAAATTCATTTCTTGCTTTTGATGCCTGATAGTTTGCTGCGGCCATAGAAAATCCATCCGCAAATAAATTTGCAAATCCTAGAATTAAAATTATGACAGAAGGTAATGATGCACCCATAACTCCTGCAACTATTGCAAAAGTTGTAACTGCCCCATCTATATAACCATAAATAAAATCATCAAAATGTATTTTCATATTACATTATTCTTGAAAATAAAACATGTCATATTTTTTGTGTAACTCTCTGACAAATTCACGACATTGTTTCCAAAAATGATGATATTCCTGGTCAGTCATAGATCTTCCATGTACTGAATAAAAATCTGCAACAAAATCACTCTCTAATGCCCCAAAAACATAACCAAGGTGAAAATCCTCAGAAATTTTTACATTAAATTCTTGTTTTGGCCGTAAATCATCCCACCTAGACGACAAACCATCAAAAGACTCTTCTGTTCGTTGAAGCAATTGTTTCAAATAGAGTAATTCTTTTTCTTTTAATTCCACAACAATCACTTTACAATTAATACCGGCTTCTTTGATTTGTGAAGTACATAATTTGATGTACTTCCCAAGAAAATTTCTTTTACAGCACCCATTCCTCTTGAACCAATTACAATAAGATCAAAGTTTTTCCTCTCAGCAATATCTACAATTTTTTTTCCATCATCACCATAAGATACTGTATCAAAAAATAAAATTCCTTGTCGTGCTGCCTTTAATTTAGCTTTTTTCATGATTTTTTGTGCATGTCCTAAGAGAATTTTTTCTAAAGGAGTGATAGAATCATCAGGTCTAGGTTTGACCATTCCTAACACATACAAACCAGTTATCGTAGCATGTGATTCTCTTGCCATGTGAATTGCCACATCTAAACCTCGAAAAGCATTAGCAGAACCATCTAATGGTACCAGTATTTTTTTTATTTTAATTACCATACAAAAAACAGACTAATTTTTAATTTAAAACCAATTGAGATTATCTTGTCTGATTTTCATCTTTGACATTCTAGAAGAGTGTAAAATATTGAATCAGACATAGCCTAATTGTAAAATGAAAAATGCAAAAACTGTGACTATTGCAGATGTTATGACCAAATCTGTAATTTCTGTAGATGCAACAATTACAGTAAATGAAGCTGCAAAAATGATGGAAGATGCAAAAGTAGGAGCAGTCATCGTAATGGAGAACAATTTACCTATTGGAATTGTTACTGATAGGGATTTTGTAATTAAAATTGCAGCTCATGCTTATCAAATTACTACCCCAATTAAACAAATAATGTCAGTACCACTATTTTCAATTAATCCTGATGAAACTGTAAGAACTGCAGCAGATTTAATGCATGACAGAGGGATAAGAAAATTACCAGTTCTGGATGATGAAAAAGTAATTGGAATTATTACATCAACTGATATCGTTAATCTGTTAGCTGTTTGTGTAGAAGATGATATGAGAGACATGTATTTTCATTCTGTAGCAAAAATTTATGCTAATTACAGTCCTTATAACTAGAAAATATCATGGCGATACCAATAATTATACTTTTTACAATACCCATTATTCTCGGAATTGTTTATGTATCTCCATTTGATGAACCCGAAACATCAGATCCTGAAATAATTTCAGAAGAACCTGATGTGAGTATATTATATTTGGCTTTAGTTGGAATTTGGACGTTCATTTTGTTAAGAATGTTAATTCAAATAAAAAAAGGAACTTTCAGGATTACTCAAAAATATTAGAATGAATACTGCACCGTACTGGAGCAAAAGATTATGTTCAGATTGTAAAAGAGTGAAATGTTCAAAAGGTTGTTTGTGTGATTGTCATCAATTACGAGATAGAATAGAATAGTAACCTTTATTCATTTCACTTTTGATTTGGACATATTCTAATTTGAATATTCTAGAAAGATGTTCATAATTTGATTTGTAATTATCAAATTTTCCTTTTACTATTTGAGGTAATTCTTGATATCATCCTTGACCTTCACTTGATTTTTCAACATTGTTGATTTTTTGCATCTGATATGCTATCGAATCTTTTAGGACTTCATTAAAAAATAAAGAATTTCTAGTTTTACAAAAATTATGTAATAATTCAATTCCACAAATTGAAAAAACAAGTTAGAAGATGAATTAACTAAAATTAGAATTGAGATTAAAAAAGTAAACTAATTACAACAGTATTTTTGTATCAATACTTATTACAATGTGTATCTTACACTTTACATAGGTTAACTTTTTTAAAAAATTAGGAAAGTTTTGTTTATGATGTTATGTTTTGATTCTAAAATTACCTGAAACAATTTGTTTTTATTAAATGAATGTTAATAGTAGCTAACAGTGGTAGAAAATTATTCAAGTGATTATGATGTCAAGTGTGAACTAGACACTTGCAAAACCTATCCTGCAATTACAGATTCTGAAAGAGGAGAAATTGTTTGTGGGGGATGCGGTCTTGTCCTAGTGGATAGCATGTCTAATACATCACATGAAAATAGCAGTTACAGTTCAGAAAATTTTACGAAATTAGCAAGAACCGGCCCCGGCATATCATTGACGATGCATGATGGGGGGTTATCAACTGTAATTGGAACAAACAGAGATTCTACTGGAAAAGCATTATCTGGAAAAACAAAATATGAATTCAATAGATTGCGAACATGGGATCAAAGAAGTAAATCAAGAAATGCAGTCACTTTCAGCAAGGCATTTACTTTGATGAATGGAATTAAAGCAAAATTGGGACTTTCAAATCAGATTGTAGAAAATGCCGCATATATCTATAGAAAAGCAGTAGATGCAAAGCTTACTAGAGGTAGAACTACTGTTTCGCTAGTCTCAGCATCAGTGTATGCTGCCTGTAGAGAAAATAGCATTCCTAGAACATTAGATGATATTGCAAAAGCTGGAAATGTTGAAAGAAGAATACTTTCTCGAGATATTAGAACCATAATCAAAAAGCTTGGATTAAATCTTAATCAATATGATACTACATCATTTATCTCAAAAATCTCAAATAATCTGAATCTAAAGGAAAAAACAAAGCGAGATGCATTTGATATACTGAAACGCTGTGAAAAAGAACAAATTACTGCAGGAAAGCACCCAGTCGGTCAAGCTGCTGCATCACTGTATATTTCATGCATAATTAATGGTGAAAAAGTTAGTCAAAAAAAGTTTGCAATAGAATCTGGAGTGAGTGATGTTACAATTAGAAACAGAACCGCATTAATTACAAAAATACTCAAATTGTAAACTTGTAGTTGCATTAGATACTCATTTTCACATTATAAAATATAAGAATAAGGATCCACCCCCATCTATTTTGTAATTAAAACAGGGCATTTTACTTTCTGTACAACTCCATTACTAACACTGTCTAGCAATACTTTATCATATTTCCCTCTATCTGAAAAACTCATTATGATAAGATCTATATTTTTAGAAAACAACATCCAATCACGGTCAAAATACGTTTGATTCGTATTAAAGAAATTCATTATTTGTTTTTTTAAAAATACAGATCCGTTATATGTGTAAAATGTGTAATGATACCATGAGTATACATTGTGAATGTGGCATTTGTGTACATTGTAATGAGAAAGAATGTTTTACAAAAGAATGTGGATGTTGCATAAATTTTCATGTTCGTTCTGGATGAGTATTTGAAAATGATTCTAAAACAATCAAATAAACCAACATCTTGTCAAAAAATTATTTGTGATAACTGTAAAAGTGAAATAATTCAATATTATGATTACCTTTACAATGGATTTAGAGGTAGATGCTGCATTTGTACAACTAATTTTCCATTAGATTAATCTCAAAATACATGTAATTCTTTCTAAAAAAATTGAAAGAAGCGAGATGTCTTTTAAAAACTAAATATGCAGATTGATCATCAACATAGTATCATGGAAAAAATTTGTTGGGCCAACACGGATAATTTTGATGAGTCAAAATTTATAGTGGTAGGTATTCCTGATGAATCCCAATCACATGCATTAAGAAAAGGAACAGCAGATGCACCAAATAAGATTCGTCAAATTTCTAATCTTCAAGATTCTTTTGAGAGAAATGGGAAGAAGTCTCTTGGACGCCCATTTCAAGGCTCTGAAAAAAAAGTTCACGATTTTGGAAATATTAGAAGAGACCAAATTGAAATTACTTATGACAAAATTTCAACATCTTCGAAAATTCCTATTTCAATAGGAGGCGATCATTCCATTACTAGACAAATAATTAATGCAATAGGAAAAAAATATGAAAAAATTTCTTTGGTATATTTTGATGCTCATCCTGACTTTGTAAGTTCAACTACAAACTATTATGGCTCTGTGATAAATGATGTAATTTCAAATATCGTGGTTACATCTAGTGTTCAAATAGGAATCAGAACCCCAGAACAAGAAGAATTAAACAACATCAATAAATTTGATCTAAAAGTAATTACTCCTTTTGATATACAGGAGCAAGGAATCAAAAAAATAGCAAGTTCACTTCTAAGTAAATTAGGCAACAAAGTGTACATCTCATTTGATATGGACTGTATTGATCCTGCATATGCTCCAGGTGTCTCTGTTCCAGTTCCCATTGGTTTGAATAGTACAGATGCAGTTTACCTGTTAAAAGAAATAGCAAAAAAAGGAATCATAGGCATGGACATCATGGAAGTATGCCCAAGTTTTGATGTAAAAGACAGGACATCTCATTTGGCTTCTCGAATAATTTCTGAGATACTTTATTCATCAGGTGAAAAATAATTTGGACAAATTTGAAAATGAATACACATGGGGCAAGGCAGTAGATAGTAATTCTATTGACAAATTTCATACAGATTTTGATAAGGCAATTAATGAAGCAAAAAAAGAACTTGGTAAAAAATATCCAATAATAATTAACGGTAAAGAAATCTACTCTGATGATTATTTTACAGTATGGTCTCCCTCAGACACTCGAATTTCTGTAGCAGAATTTCCAAAAGCATCTGTAGATGAGACCAAAAATTCTATATTTAGTGCTAAAAATGCATTTAAAAAATGGCGTAGCATTTCATATCAAAAACGAGTTAAAATATTCAGAGAATGTGCAGATATTTTTTCCAGTAGAAAATTCTTTTTGGCAGCTATAATGATGTTTGAAAACGGAAAAAACCGTATTGAATCAATGGGAGATATTGATGAGGCCATTGACTTTATGAGATTTTATGCATTACAGCTAGAAAAAAACGAGGGTTTCTGTAAGCAAACCTTTCATCCAAATCCACATGAAAAAACACAAACAATCATGAAACCATACGGAGTTTGGGGAATAATTTCCCCATTTAATTTTCCTTCTGCAATTGCAATAGGAATGAGTACGGGTGCACTGATTACAGGGAACACCATAGTTTTAAAACCTGCAAGTGACGCTCCTTTGTCGTCATTTCAATTTGCAAAAGTTCTGCACTCCAAACTTCCAAACGGCACAATCAATTTTGTAACAGGTTCCGGAAAAATTGTAGGAAAAACTCTGATTGAAAATCCAGATGTTGGAGGTATTGCATTTACTGGTTCTCATGAGGTAGGCATGAAAGGATTTCAAGAGTTTACAAAATCTACTTTGAAACCTTTCATTTCTGAAATGGGAGGAAAAAATGCAGTGATTGTCACAAAACATGCAGACTTGGAAAAAGCATCAAACGGCGTAATGAATGCCGCTTTTGGATTTGGAGGACAAAAATGCAGTGCATGTTCTAGAGTTTACGTTCAAAATGAAATTGCAGAAAAATTTATCTTAAAAATTGTTGAAAAAACAAAAAAATTGAAAATTGGAATGCCGTGGCAAAAAGATGTATTTTTGGGCCCCATTATCAACAAAGAAGCAAAAATAAAATTTGAAAATGCCGTAAACATAGCAAACAAAGATGGAGAAGTTCTTACAGGTGGTTCAATATTGACATCATTAGAACTGAAAAACGGATATTTTGTAGAGCCCACAATAGTTACAAAATTACCTGAAGGGAACAAACTTGTAAAAGAAGAATTGTTTCTTCCATTTTTATGCATTCAGAGATATGGTGATTTTGATGATGCAATTCAACTTGCAAATAAAACAGAATACGGTCTGACTGCAGGGATTTTTAGTAATGATCAAACACAGATAGACGAGTTTCTTTCAAAGATTCAAGCTGGAGTAGTTTACACTAATCGTACTGCCAGTGCAACAACTGCAGCTTTAGTTTCTAGTCAACCATTTGTAGGATGGAAACGTTCAGGTTCAACTGGAAAGGGCGCAGGCGGTGAAAACTATCTGCAACAGTTTATGAGGACCCAGACTCAAACACGTTGTGATTGAATCAAGGAGCTTCCAAGTAACAATATGTTTCTTTTTCTTTCCTTGATTCGTCTAATTGAATAGGGTAACCAGTTAACACCATATGGAATATAATCTGAAACAACAAATTTCTTTTTGATCAAGTCTGATTTTAGTTCCTCTCTGATTCCTTTTAGCATTTGAAACTCAAATTTTTTAGGGTATTTTTTTGATAAATTTTGCGCCTTGCGAATGATCTTCCCATCATGACTTGCTATTGCAAATTCATTACATTTTTTGAATAGTATATTCATTAGTTTAACATAATTTTTATCCACATCCTCTTTTGATTTGAAGGCTATGCTTGTTTTTTCCCTATATGCCCCCTTTACTAGACGTATTTTTGCACCAATGCCTAACAAATCATTCAGATCATCTTCGGTTCTCTTGAGATTTGCTTGTAACGCGATTCCAAGTCTCTCATATTTTGAAAAGAAAGCATTGTAAATCTCTATTGTCTCATCAGTATGATCTGCAGATTCCATATCCAACCAAACAAAGACATGTGCATCACGAGCCTCTTGTACGATTTTTTCAAAATTACGACAGAATTCTTTCTGACTAATTGAAAGACCTATCTGTGTGGGTTTCACAGATATTGCTCCACGGATATTCCATTTTCTAAAAGAATTTATGATTTTTTGATATTCATCTATTGTTGATAAAATCTGTTTTTTTGAAGTATTGTATTCTCCAAGTTTATTGATAATAGCGTGTCGTCCTAACTGATACGCATTTTTTGCTGATGTCAGGGCATCATCTGCAGTATTTCCTGCAATCCATTGCTTTGCTATCTTAAATAGAACTTTCTCCATCAATTGTATGCCTGATGCCATATAGAATATTTCATGACCGTGATTATATGATTTTAGTTGTCATCCACTAGCCAAGCAGAAATTTGATGGGCCTGTATTATTACTGGGTACAAGGATTTTGTTTTAATAAACTGCAAATCAGGAAAAGAATCACACATAATAGACAACTACTTGGAATAAAAAATGTAGAAAGAACTGTATTTTCTACATCATCAAACAATCAACTAATTATAGATAATGCCATTCTAAACTTAAAATCATCATCTTGCATGTAGTCACCTGCAAATTTATGGCGCTTGTATTTTTGGTTCTTGTTGTTGTGATGCACGTATAGTTTCTTACATTAAATTCCCATATTGTATTCAAAATTTGTCTATCTTATTTTTCAAATCCTTCTTGATGAATCCAATAATATGTACCTTGTGTGAATCAATTCAATAAGTTGCACCACCTGCATCTACAACTTTGTATCTTATGTTGATTTTTTATAGTTTGTAGTGTTCAACTATACATAGACTCGAATCGTTTTTGGATAATATTTTAGATTATTTTCGGACATAATCATTCCAATTTTTTTCAGCGTTAGAATCAAGTATATTACGCAAATTTGAAAGACTGGAATTTCTTTTCCCATGTGAAGACATGCTTTGGGATTTTTGCATTGCGTCATGAGCTGCTTTTGCATTAACTATACCTTTCCACCGTTCAGGAAAACAAGAGATTCCTATCAAGTTAGGATCTACAGTAAGCTTGAATTGACTACCATATCCCTGTCTACCTTTAGAAATGGTCTGAGATACGGCGATTCCAGAATTTACCAATTCTACTAACATCTCAGAGAATCGTCTATATGAGATTTTTTGCCGGTCCTTGTAGAGTATCTTCTGATACTGGCTGTATAATTCAGATGTACTATGCCATTGCTCTTCACTAAGGAATGTGAGCCTAGCTAGTCCAGCACATGCAAGTCTAAAGTGAAAAGAGCCGCCATTGATAACAGTGGTCAGTTGATTTTTCTGTAATTGTTTTATCGCATCATCAACGTATTGTTTTGATATTTCTTTTTTATCATTTCCAGCTATTTCTCCGCTTGTTCTAAGCAAATCAATTGCTCGTCGTGCATCTCCATGTTCTTCGGAGCTAATTTTTGCACAATATTTTAAGATTTCATCATTAATTGATTTAGAAAATGATTTTTTTGCTCTATTACGAATTATCTTTAGAACATTATCTTCAGAATAAGAATTAAAATAGATTTCAGAAGAACCAATTCTTGAAACAACCCTATCATCAAGATCAAATTCAGAAAGAATTTTGTTAGATATTGTTATAATACACAAATGTTTTGAAGTTTTTCTAAGCTTTTCAACTAATACAAGTAACTTGTAAATAAAATCAGACGGCTTTCCTCGTTTATCATAAAACAAAGTATCAAATTCATCAAGACACAGAACAAAAAGAGAATTATTTGATTTTTCAAATTTTTCTAAAATTAATTTCTCTAAAATAGAAAATGCGGTATTGATTCCTTGAGCATTTTTGAGATTTGGGTGTCCTAATTCAGATAAAATCAAATTGACACATCCAAAAACAGTTTTTGATTTGCGTAAATCAGCGTAACAAAAATCCAGATCAAGATTTTTACACACAAATTGAATAATAGTGGATTTGCCAGAACCACTTCTACCATAAATTGAGATTAATGGAACGACAAGGCCTTTCTCATAAGATAGTAAATAATTTACTAGTTTTTTTGATTCATTTTCTCTACCGATAATAGATTTTGGTACAGACAGATTATCTAGATATGATTTGTTTGAAAATACAGAATTTTGTCCTCTTACAGCATTAACAATTTTTTGCAATTCTTTCTTATCCAAAAGAAGATCGAATATTCCACTAGAAACTCATATATAATTATAAAAACAACATTCAGGCTTAAAAGTTCATAAAAACATAAGGAATTTAGCTATGTGAGAGAGAAAGCCTCACGTTTTGTACCAAGTATAATTACACTAATCATGCCAACTGCAAGTACAACCATAGCAATGGTCCCAAACTCAGGTGCAACTACTAAAACAAATTCAGTTTCTTGTCCTGTATTTCTAATATTTTCAAATTTAATAATCGTAGGACCAGTCTGATCTTCAGTAAATGTGAATTTTTCAAATTCGCCACCAACTTGAGCTACTCCAGAGGTACGATAAATTTCCTCCCCATTTTGAATTATCACAAATGTATAATCAGAACTTCTCAGAGGTTCATTAGTTCTTCCATCTCTAATTGTAAAAATAAAATTAGTATCAACACCAGGTTCTACATTCATCGGATCCCATGAAAGATTTACTTTAAAGTCTTCACTTTTTGTATAAGCTTCTAATGGAAATGCTTTATCTTCGCTCATAGAAATTGTAAACACCATCTTCTCAGGATATTCACCAGGATCTTTTTTCATTTCATTTTTTAAATATCGTAAATGATCTTGCAACAGAACAAAATGAACTATTCTTTCATCATCTTCTGTATAGTCATCAACAGAAACTGAAGATTTGAATAATTTAATTCCGTTAACATATCCTGAATAACTAGGTGCTAAAAACTCCACAAACTCTTTTGGAAAGTGTGTTTCTACGTGAACCACATTAACATGTGACATTTGTTTTTCACTCCAGTCAAATGGCATTTCAAATGTAACTTGACTAGCCTTATAATCATAATTGAAATTAGAAATTTTATCAAAATATGACTTAGAACGAAAGTCGACATCATTATTTTCAGAATCTTTTTGAGTAAAAGATACAGTCTCAATTACGCTCAGATCAGCATTATAGATTCCAGATTCTATGATGTTTGTAGCCTCATCAATTGTTCGTATCTCAATTTCAAAATTGTATAATCCACTGGAATCAAATAAAGGCCCTGTAATTTTAATAGGACCGGACTCAGTTCCATGCCACGCTCCAAGTAAGGAGTCTTGTTCACCATGAATAGTAATTTCATTTTCTTGTGTAGGTTTAACTTGAATTTGTAAAATACCATCTTCTGCAAAAAAGTAATTTCTAAATATCATTTCGTTTTCATGAAACAAACCAATTAGAAAAGTGACATTTTTTGCATTTTCTTTTGTCGCATCTTCAACAGCGGTAATTGTAATTTGTTCTTGATCATTTTCAAAAGCCATTGGCATCTCTACAGAAATTGAGAGTTTTTTTCCTTGAATGTCTATTGAAGAAATAGTATCAAGACCGAACCCGTGTCCATACGCACTACCTGCAGAAAACAACAAACAAGATACTAATACAAATATTCCAAAATTTTTGAATGACATCATGTCTATACTGTCAGTAATTCTTCAACTCGTTTAATTAATTCATCCATAGTGGTTGCTTCTAGGATTGGTTGAAGTTCATTAGGATCCTTGGCACCAATTGCAGATAATGAGTATATGTAATCAACTGTAGGTGTGTCAGTGTTTAGATAGTATTGTTCCAAAACATGATCCAACGAATGCGAATCTACAACCTGAGGTAAAGCTTGTTCAATGATTTTCTTTTTCCATAAATCAACTAGTGCTTCCCATTTTTCAAGCAAAATGTTCTCATCAATTTCAGGAATCATTTCAACCTCAGCTTGAATGTACATTTTTTCTTCTGTTCCAATTTTTTCATGTATTTCAGAGATTTCTTGATGTCCTTCAACTGATAGTGGATCATAATTTACAGGTTGAGAAATAGATGGAGAAATAATTCTTTTAATTCTAAATGAATTTCGTCCTAGAGTTTCAATGTGTAATTGTAATCCATCAATTTCTACATCTTCACATTTTGAAATTTTAGCAATTGTCCCCACTAATTTAGGAGAATTCCATCCATTAACGTAACTGTGCTCATCAATCAAACACACCCCAAACTGACCATCACCAATCATGCAATCATCAACTAATTGCTTGTATCGAGGCTCAAAAATTCGAAGTGGAAGTTCTTGTCTAGGAAATAACACCAAATCTAATGGAAAAATTGGAATAATTTTTGTTTCAGTCAACTAGTGATAGTGAAACGTCTCCAGATATATGGAATACGGATTTTCTTAAAATCTAAAATCCATTCTCATTTAGAATCATACCTAATAGAGCTGCACGAACATGTTTTCCATATTCAGCCTGTTCAAAATACTTGGCATTTTTTGTTTTATCAACATCTGCAGTAATTTCATCTATTCTTGGTAATGGATGTAAGATTATTGAATCATCCTTCATTCTCTTTAACATGTCTAATCCCACAACATAGCTTCCTTTAACTTTGAGATATTCTTCTTCATCAGGAAATCTCTCTTTTTGAATTCTTGTTACATAAAGAACATCAAGTTCATCAAGATATTCTTCAATGTCAGTAGTTTCAGTAAAATCTAACCTCTTTTTGATTTCATAAGTAGAATCAGATCTTATTCGTAATGATTCGGGGGAAATTAAATGGACATCGACATCATAATTTCCGAGTCCATACAATAAGGAATAGACAGTACGTCCATACTTTAGATCACCCACTATGCCAATTTTGAGACCATCAATCTTTTTCTTTTCTTTTTTAATTGTAAACAAATCTTGAATTGCTTGGGTAGGATGTTCTTCTGTACCGCTACCTGCATTAATTACAGGTTTTTCAGAAATTTCAGACGCAAATCTACTTGAGCCATCTAGAGTATGACGTAAAACAAGAATATCAGAGTAAATGGACATTATACGAACAGTGTCAGAAAGGCTCTCACCTTTTTGAGTTGATGAAGATGAAATATCAGAAATCCCCAACGAATTTCCACCAACTGAGGCCATGGCTGAATCAAAGCTTAAACGAGTTCTTGTACTTGGCTCATAAAACAAATATCCTAATGTTTTTCCCTTACAAATTTCTCTCCTAACAGAGGGACTTAATTGCATAATTTTATCAGTGGAAGTAAAGATATCTTCAAGTTGATTTTTGCTAAAGTCTTTAATTG
>CAJQMY010000060.1 GCA_905479565.1 uncultured Candidatus Nitrosopumilus sp. | reverse complement strand
TGTTGCTGCTTTTCTCTTTGGAGCTGCTTTTCTTGTTGCTGCTTTTCTCTTTGGAGCTGCTTTTCTTGTTGCTGCTTTTCTCTTTGGAGCTGCTGTGGTAGATTTTTTAGTTGATCTACGTTTAGCTGCAGCTTTTCTTTTTATAGCCATACAGAATTCCGGAATTTCATCATTTTTCAGTGGTTAAACTAAAGAAATTTACACAATTTGATTACAAATTGTCAAGTGATTTTATTTGGATTTTTTTATCTTGATCGTGAAATTTGTAATTTTTTCTTTTTAGACAAATTTCTCGACCTCAAAATCAATCATTTTTTTAAATTCTTTTCATTTGTAAGGTATTTTGGTCATAATGCTGATTATTTTTTTTGAAATTATTTTTTTATAGTTTATTTTTGTTTTTTTAAAAAACATGTGGCGTATTTTTTAGATCTGTTTTCAATCATATGCCTCGTCTTTTGATGATTGTTAACACATCTTCATCAATCATTACATGATTCAAACCTACACGCTGCCCTCCAAACTTTACACTCTTTCCCCAAATTAATCCATATCTGAATTCTCGTTTTAATCTTCGATGCAGTTTGTTACAAATGTCCTCAACAGTGTCTCCCTCTCTTGCGATAAGCGGTTCTTTGAAATCTGTCTCTCCTCCTTTTGGTTTCAAGTAGATTCTGATAAACTTTAATTTTCCATAGATTTTTTCCTTAAGTAATTCAATGTTGACATCAGAGTTTGCAGATACTTCTATTACGTCTGACTTGATTTTTGTTTTCAAATCTTTTAGAAATGCATCATCGACTAGATCAATTTTGTTTAGAATGGTTATTGCTTTTGAATAACTAATGTTTCCCGCGATATGATCGGATAATTGCTCTGATGTAATGTCTTCTCTAACTACGACACGTGCACTAACCAAACCGTATAGGTGCAAAATATCTTTGAGATGTTTTTCTGTAATTTTTGTTAACTTTACTTGTTGTGCGATTGCTATTCCTCCCATTGATGCTTTCTCAATTGTGATGTTTGGCGGTAATTGGTTTAGTCTAATCCCAATGTTCCCTAGTTCATTAACTAACACATCTTCGTGATATGGTTGGAACACATCTAATACTAGTAACACAAGATCTGCAGTTCTTGCAACTGATAAAATTCTCTTTCCTAATCCTTTGCCTGTGGATGCTCCTTTGATAATTCCTGGAAGATCTAATACCTGTATATTGGCACCTCTATACTCCATCATTCCTGGAACTACTGTTAATGTTGTAAATTGAAATGCTCCTACTGTGGATTTTGCACTGGTCATTTTGTTTAGTAGTGTGGATTTCCCGACACTTGGCAATCCGATGAACACTACTGTCGCATCTCCACTTCGCCTGACATCAAACCCGTCCTGCTTCATGCCTGATTTTTTTGCAACTTCTGATTCTTGCTCTCTCTTAAGTTTGGCAATTTTTGCTTTGAGTAATCCTATGTGGTGTTCTGTAGCTTTGTTGATCTGAGTCTTTGCCATTTCATCTTGAATGGCTTTAATTTTTTCAGGAATTCCCAATATCGTCCATTCCTTTTTGTTTTCTTTTCAAATAAAACCGTATAACTTGCATTTAGTAGCAAATATTATTCGGTTCAAAAAACGATTTTTGTGAAAAAGAAAACATTTGCAGTAGATATTGATGGAACTATCACTGAAAATGGTGGGGGTAGAATTCATCTTGATGCTCTTGAAGCATTGCGTCGATTAACTAACATGGGACACGATGTAATTTTTGTAACTGGAAGGTCTTCAATTGAAGGATATCTGTTATCTGTCTTTGGCGGAACTACAAAAATTGCAGTAGGTGAGAACGGTGGTTGTATTACAATTGATTCTGATGAACATATTTTGCTCGGAAATATGGGTGAATGTAAAAAAGCATTTGAAATAATTAAAAACAATATTGATAATGTACGAGAAAAACATGTTTTTCCAAGAATGACTGAAGTTGTTTTGGAGAGGACATTTGATTTGGAATTGGCAAGAAAGTTACTACAAGAAAAAAATATTTCAGTTGAATTATCTGATAGCCAATATGCATATCACATTAATTCTTCAGGAATTGACAAGGGCGCCGGATTTACTAAAATTATGAAGAAATTATCTATTTGTGCTAATGATGTAATTGCCATTGGAGATAGTGCAACTGATATTCCCTTATTCAAAGTGGCCAACACAAGTATTGCATTAGGTAATGCCTCTGAACATGTAAAATCTGAGGCAACTGTTGTGGTAAAAGCCCATGCTGGAGATGGAGTTCTTGAAGCATTAGATAAATTAGCACCTACATTATTTGAGATGTAGAAATGACTTTTAAATCAATTCTTGATGAAATTGAAAATAATCTGAACAAAATATTGTCTGATCTATTCATTTCTGATGTAAAGTTCTCTGTAGAACCTGCAAAACCTGGTTTTGGCGATGTCAGTTCCAATGTTTCGTTTCTACTTGCAAAACAGCTAAAGAAAAGTCCTAAGGATGTTGCTAAAATACTTTCTGTGAAATATTCTGATTGCACTAGTACACTTGTTTTAAAATCTGAAGCCCATCCTTCTGGGTATCTTAACTTTGTTGCAAATTGGGATAAATTAAATCAATTAATTCTATCTGAATCATACCTTGATACATGCGGTGATGTTGAAATTGGCAATGGCTCTAGTGTTGTAGTTGAACATACCAGCGTCAATCCAAACAAGGCACTACACATTGGGCATATCCGAAATATAATCATCGGAGATTCAATATCTAGAATTTTAGAGAAAGCAGGTTACAAAGTAAATATACTGAACTATATTGATGATTCAGGATTACAGGTAGCTGATATTATAGTTGGATTCAAACACTTTGGATATGCACAAGAACCTCCTGACGGAAAAAAGTTTGATCATTATTGCGGTGATGATGTTTATGTCAAAACTACTGAAAAGTATGAGGGTGATTCCAGTTTAGAGGAAATTCGAAAAAATATTCTCAAAGAATTAGAAGACGGTGATTCTGAAACCGCAAAGTTTGGAGATAAGATAACCCGGCGAGTTTTATCGGGGCAATTAGAAACTTGTTGGAATTTTGGTGTAACTTATGACTGTCTAAACTTTGAATCCCAAATTATTCGTTCAGGACTATGGCGTGAAATCTTTGAGAAACTCAAAGAGATGAAACTAGTTGAATTTGAAAATGAAGGAAAGAATGGTGGATGTTGGGTTATTCGTGGAGATGGGAAAGAAGAAGACAAAGTGATAGTTCGTAGTAATGGAACCGCTACATATATTGCGAAAGATATTCCATACGCTGCCTGGAAACTTGGTCTGCTTAAAGATCCCTTCAACTATGAAAAATATGAAAAAGAGCAACCAAACTCTCGAATTTTATGGCAAACTACTTTGAAAGAAGATGATAAAATATCTAAAAATTTCACTGGCGAAAAAGTTGTCACTGTGATTGATTCACGTCAAGCCCGATTGCAAAAAATTATCACAACTTTGATGGATAAATTCAAGTCTATCCCTGATGTGTATCATCATCTTGGGTATGAGTCTGTAACTTTGAGTTCTGATACTGCAAAAACTTTGGGTCTTGAAACTGATGGCAAGCAAGCTCAAATGTCTGGCAGAAAAGGATTGTATGTCTCTGCAGATTCTGTTTATGATATTTTAAAAAAGAAAACAAAAGAAGAAACTAAAAAAAGACACCTTGAAATGGCTGACTCTGAAATTGAAACAATTGCGCATTTAGTATCTGTTGGTACTATTCGATATGAGATGATTAAACAAGATTTGGATAAAATAATTACATTTGATCTGACAAAATCACTTAGCTTGGAAGGTGACACTTCACCATACATCCAATACACTTATGCCAGAGCATCAAGAATTTTGGAGAAATCTGGTCGTACTCCGACTATTGATGTTGATTTCACTTTACTTCAAGAAAAATCAGAACTTGATTTGATTAAAAATATTGGTCTCTTTAATTTACAAGTTCGAGATGCTGCAAATAATCTATCTCCTAAAGTTATTGCACGGTATTGTTATGATTTGGCAGTTTCATTCAATTCATTTTATGAAAAATCCAAAGTTCTTGATTTGGGAGATGTGGAATTAGAAAATTCTCGTCTTTGTTTGGTAAATTCGTTCAAAATTGTTTTAGAAAAGGCTTTGGATCTTTTAGGAATTCAATCTCCTGATAAAATGTAATGTCCTAGGAAGAAAATTAGTTCCTTCCTAGGGATATTCTACTGAGCCGAAGCCCTATAGAATATCTTGGCGTGCAAACCAATTATCCATCATCTGACTGGTGGCCATAAAGAGCTTATGTCTAGAAATTTCAAAAATCAAATCTAACTGAGAGTTTTTTAAATCTATTTGTAAATTGCATGTTGACAATGATGACAAAATCTATCTAAATCATGGTATTTGATATCAAAATCTTAACAAGTTTTTTATTGTAACCTTCAATCTTTAATTTAATGACTAATAATCGAAAATTAGTATTGACTTCAATGTTCTTGATTGGATTCATCACGACTACATCATTTGCATATGCCGAACAGGTATCAGTTAGCCTGCCACAAGGAACTTCTGTCGCTGGATGTGAAGAAACAAACGAATGTTTTCTTCCACCTATGATAACAGTTAATCCTGGTGATGAGGTTGTATGGAGCAATGATGATTCTGTAGTACACACTGTAACAAGTGGCACGATCTCTGATGCCGATGGACTATTTGACAGCAATCTATTCATGGCAGGTGAAACATTCTCACATACATTTGACACACTTGGAAACTATGATTACTTTTGCAAGGTTCATCCTTGGATGGTAGGACAAGTTTTAGTAACTGTAGGTGGCGGTATTGAAAAAGAGTTGGGCACAATCACAATAGGCTCAACTGTTGAATCAAATGTTGAAATCGATAACCTTATCGCAAATGTTGTATCTAGTGATGGATATGCAAATGAGGTAATGACTATTGATGTCACGATCACAGATTTGAACAGTAATCCTGCAGAGCACATTACCTATAACATACAAGTAATACATGGAACAATGGTGTTGTTAAATGAAGAAGGTCACATGCATGACGGTGCTATTACTAACACCCACACAACAAAAGCTTTGACAGTTGATGCATCTGATGATTCACCTGTTACAATTACTGTCAATGCAGTTGGATTTGGACATGGTGAACAATACCAAGAAGTGTTTGGTGAAATTGCAAAAAAACAAGTGGTGCCAGAATTTGGAACTGTTGTAATGATGATACTTGTAGTATCTATAATTGGTATTATAGGCATAACTGCAAAATCACGAATTATCCCAAGACTTTAAACAAAAACTCTTTTTCCTCTTTTTGTAATTCCTTGCTGTTAAATTAAATAATCTATGCAAGATTGTGTTAGAGTTCTTGATAAGATCTAAATTTTATCGAACTGTTAGATTGCAATAATAAAAACTAATCTTCTAAATGATATTGCATATTTAGTTTAATACTGTCTCATTTGATTATTCAAAAGGACCAAAATAATCAGTAAAACCACGAGCTATTGCAATGATTCAATCTAATTTTAAAAAAGATTCAAACCTCTATGGAATTGAATTCAAGAGTAGAATACTTTATGACTATCTCAAATAGAGAAAGAGAAAATGAAACCTAAACTTTTGATAATAATTGGAATCTTTTTAATGATTTTTAGTGTAGATGGGTTTTTGCTTTTTGATTCCTCAATTCCAGAATGCAAAGGATTTACAGGTATGGGATGGTTTGTTTTCTTACATTTGGGATTTGAACCAATGACTGTTTTATCAAATCCAGACTGTCTAACTTCTTTTTATGTACAAACAAGTATTTCAATTTTATTTACAATTGGTTTGGGTTTGATAATCCTGCTAGTAATTAAAAGACATAAAGACAAAATTCGTTGTGAGAATAGAAAATGAATAATAAATTAACGGAGATATCAATCAAATACTAAATGATTACAAGAGTATAAATCAAATGCTCAAGGGAAATATTTCTATTCTTAAAACTCTGCAATTTGATCAAATTCCTGAATTATCTCGAGTGTTTTGTTTTGGTGTAGTTTTTGCTGAAATACTAACTCATCTTAATGCTCATTCTTACCCTGAACAATCTGATGAGAAATCAATGCAAGAAGCAAACAAGATGTTTCTGGCGTTTGTAAGAGAAGAATATGAAAATTACACTTTTGATAATTCATGTTTAAACGAGGCTAAATTAGTGCACAAATCATTTTGTCACTCTGAGGTTTGTTTTATTCCAATAAAATTTGTTTTATAAAAATTACTTGAGACTTAAATTGTAAAATATCTATGAATACACAAATTCTATTATTTTAAAAAAATCATCTAGTTTTTACGTTGCTATGTTGGTAATTTGTTGTGTGATTCCAAAAATCGCGATTACCAAATCGGGTAATCTAAACGCAATTATGAAGAATGGATTCTCTCCAATCTTCATGAGATTGGAAGGACCTCTTCAGTTCTTTCAATCTCACTTTTGATAAATCTAAAAAAATTCTAGATTATTGAATAAATTTTGTATTTTTATAAAAAGTATGACGATATGATTTCAAATACATGCACTTAATTTACTAATATTATTACGTTATTTTTTTAATTTGATAGACGTTTCTTAATTTCATAATGGATCAAAATTAGAGATGGTATGGAATCAAATTAACATCTGTAATTATATCCAATGATGAGGATGCTTAATCTACTTTCTTGGTCTTCGTCTAGGATTCTTTTCATAGTATTTCTCAACATTATCATTCCATTCTTTGGTTTCTGCAAGGCGAGAACGAGCATGTGGTCTTTTGCCATTATTTGAGAGTACTGTACTGTTATTTTCATAGAATTTGTCTGTCTCATTAATCAGAACATCTAGAAATTCTGATGCCCCTTTGACTTCTTCACTTTTAGGATCTCTATGAGTTAGAATGGATTTTGCAAGTGTTTCAATTTTTGCTATTTTGATTCTGTATTCGCTTAATACTCTGTGATCAAAGGAAATCATTCTATTTTTGCTTCATTTTACTAGTGTATGTTCATTTCGGTCTTATCCGTACATTGATTTGTCAATTGTTGCATCAGTTGTGTTATTTTGAGCTGAAAATCCACTGAAATTAGAGCGAAGAATTTTTTGAACGTGTCCTGATACTCTTGCTACATTGTCCCATGTGTTGTGAAATGAGATTCTATCTAACGACTGTTCATCTACATGGGAAAATATCGCCAACCCCGCAATGTTTTCACCCTCTTTAATCCACTGATGACCCACACTACATGTTGTACAAATTTCACTAATTTCCATTATTGCTTTAGAAAATGATGGGTTTTTCATTACTAGTAATTCTGAATCTTGGGATGGAAAACGCATATTTACATTGACATGAACTCTATCTTCGCGATTTGCATTTTTGCTAACTATGATATTACTTCCTACATGAAATTGCCAATCAATTATTTGGCTTTTCTCTTTGATTTTTTCAGTTTGATCCTCATATTTGATATTTGTAACTTTGATGAATTCTTCAACTAAATCTTTCATTTCTTGAGGTGTTTTTGTCATGAGTTTTCCTTGTATGATATATCATGTTATGGAAAAAAAGAATTAATGGCTGTGTCCACAACCACAAGAGTCATGTCCACCCTGACCTTCTGATTCTTTACCTGCACATTTGGAACATTTCTCTGCTCCTGTTGGGGAGAAGAAACCAATTCCACATGATACACATTTTTGATTTGACATAATGAGAGTAAAAAATTGCCGTATTTAATGAATACGCAATAATTACACAATGTGTTTAATTAATGAATAATATGCACAATAGGCATAAAGTACTAATTTTATAATTATTCTATTGTGCTATAAAATATTATTTAATTATACTGGTATCTTATCTAACTTCTTGCTATCATGGAAAATTTTATCGAATTTCAAATGAAACAAAACTGTTCAAGACATAACAGATAGAGATTTCAAAAAGTTCGTGTACGTGTTAATCTAAATTAACCGTAGAACTTATGCGAATACCTTATTAATCATAAGTAAATTCGTTCTGATCATGGTCTTATTTGGATGTGGTTTAATGATAATTTTTGTTTTTATGGCTACTTTTGGTATCGCGATACAAACCAGTTATGCTCAAAATAGCAATGATGATGCCATTGTAAATGAACAAATCACTCTATCAGATAATCTGGTAAATAATCCATTAGCTCAAGACATCCTAAAAAAATAGAGCAGACAAAAAAATGGATTGCAGATCTTGAGCAGAGAAACTATGAACAATTAGAAAAACAAAGAGAATTGGAAGATAAGAGGCAACAGTCTTTGGCAAAGCTGAACCAAGATCTCAAGGAATGGGAAAGTCTTTGGGATTACTATTCTCCAAAAAACTCGTATGAACGATTTGTGGATAAGATTCCAGATTCTAAAGTCCAAGATGTTTTCTGGGACCAGTTTGAATTCAAGGAACAAAAGGTCAAGGCAGGACGTGATGCACTAAAGAAAGTAAAGGCAGACGGCGGTTCATTACGTGATGCAAGACATGCATATCTTGCAGCAGCTGAAACCAAGAGAATTGAATTGATAGAGGCAAATTCACAATTTAATGTGAAGCACAATCTAGCATATTATAATCAACAAATTCTTTTTGACAGACAAGGTCAACTTGTAGATTCACCAGTAACTGGTGAACAATTGAGAAAATATTATGAAGATTTTAGGACAAACCCTGCATATCTTGATGCAAATCCTGATGATGAAACATCTTGGGAAGATGTGAAAAGAACTAATCAAAACACCGAATGCAGAGAAGAACAAATTATAGTGCATCGTTTCCATGCAGATGATTATGTATGTGTCACGATGGAGACTGCAGAAATGTGGATACAACATGGGATGGGGGAGATAACTGGTGACTCTATAGATGATGACCCACGTGATATTCAATCCGTAACTCCACTTACCAGATGTGATGATGGATTTAGGGTGATCTACAATAATGAAACCAAAAAATATTCTTGCGTCTCAGAAGATACTGCAAACAAATGGGTAGATCAAGGAATTGCGGAATTTCCAAATCCTGAAGAATACATCCTAAAAAGCATTGAAAGAAAAGAATCTTTTATGGAGATTGAGGAAATCAACCAGCAAATCAGAGAAATCTTGAATAAATTGGAGGGTGAGAAAATAACCCTAAAGAAACAATATGATGCCACATATGATGGATTGTTGTCTGAATTAAGGGAAGCAGAAAAGAGTGCAATACAGGACTATAATGAAGATTCAGATGCATCCAAGGAAGAATTGAGTAAAACAATTAATTACATAAGGGAAAAATATGAATCGGACAAGGAAGATATCTTAAAAGATAAGATAAAAGATACAAAAAAACTGGAAAGAGAATTTAAAAATAAAATGACTGGGTTTGTACAAAATTATCATGATCATCTATATATCCAGATAATCTCAAACTCTGGTTATATTGGATATCAGGCAATTGCAAGAGAATATATTTAGTACCTACATGTAAATATTTAATTAAACTATGAGTTTTGCCAGTACGCATTATTTAGGCTAGGGATGAAAATAATAAAGTTGAGAATAATTTAGTTTGAGTTATTCAGTTTTCTGAAATATTCTGTATTCTCCGATAATAGAGTTACATTTGTGACATGTGTACTGCCCTCTTTCTATCAAAGTTAATCCATCTGCAACTGCTTCGTTTGGCTGTTCCTCAATTTGTATTTGAGTGGGACCATCAAACTCTGAATTGCATTGTTTGCAAAAGTGTTTTGACATTTTTGCAGTATCCAGTTTTTCAAGTGATGCCAAAAAATGTTTGTCTATATTTGGAACAAGTTTTGATTTTGTTACTTGTTCATCAGTAAGATCTGCATTAATCCATCCACCTGATCCGGCTAGTTGAATTTCTGTCAATTTGATATTATGCCTTGGTTGGTCTTAAAATACTGTTTGAACTATGGGGTTTTTCATTTTCATGCTGGAAAAAAAGTCAGTCTCCTTTACTATGGAGACTCTGAAATGCATTAATTAGTTTATGTGAGCATTGGGCTCTTCCAGCTAACACCGCGAGATGTCTCTGACTCAATGAATTCACTACGTCTATGTTTTTGTTAAAAAATCAGAATCAAAAATAATTACTTTTAGGTTAAATTTCTAAACGCCCGATCAAAAAAACCATGCGTAGTTATTTTTGAATGCTTGTATTCTCCATACCAAAGAAATAGCTTCATTATTCGGCAATATTCATCAAATTTGAGGAAATCAGATAGAACCCGTTGTAATAATCATCAGCACATAACATTGGTTTTTGAGGTAAATAACACTTTGAATTGTGCTGGTATGGTAAATTTTCTCATTTAGTTCATTACGCCATTACTATCTTTGGAGTCTGATTCTACTATTACTTTGATTTGAGATGTGTCTTCACAGTTTTTTCTAAATCCTATACTGTGTTGCAAAATCCTGACCATGCCGTATTGTTTGTAGCTATTAGTTGATTCATCATATTCTTTGTCATGTTTTGTTAAAATTATAGCTTTAACCTTTTTCTTGCATGTTTTGCAATAAACAAAAATCTCATTCATAACGTTTCTAAATTATTTGTAAACTTAAGGTTATTGGAATAATTTCATTTTATGCCTTTTTCTGTCTTTATTTTTCTAATCACTTCTTGAACTAATTCTTCATCTTTTGTAACTAGTTCTTGTAGTTTTTTCTTGTATTTTTCATCGCCCCATTTATCTTGATTAAACATCTCTTTGATTAGATTTACAATTTCGGATTTATTTCTTTGATGATTGAGTCTTGCAGTTTCTGCATCTTCCATAACATGTATGAACTAATTATGAATTTTAAGCGTATTGATTTTTTTAGTAGAGTTATAAAATGATATCGTTGAATTTCAACTGTATCTTTACTTCCTGTGGTTTCAAGCGCAATAATGTTGATGAACAAGAATTCCTAAACCATTTGAGTGCGGAGCATTGTGATGAACTTTTAGAAATTTCAAAAAAAGAGAATATTTCAATCAAAATGGCAGAAATGATAGTCGTGACAAACTCTACTGTGTTTATCATTTCTGGATAATTGGCAATAAAATACGCTTAACATCTAATTACTTACCTGTGACATATGTGACATACAATATTGATGAGGCAATAACTGAAATCCCAATAATTATTGCTAGTTCTTTTGTTGAAAATACACTTGTTCTAATACTCACAAATTCTCTATAGGAATTCCAAACTTAAGCTTATTGAAATACTGCATTCCAATATGGGTCAAAAACTAAGATCGATCAGTAGATTCTTATCTAAAATTTTAAGGCGAAATATATGGCTGTAATTAAAAATAATTCTCCTGTATTATTTTTCTATAATAATTCAAAAAAATGGTTAGCTAAAATCTCAAAAAAAGAGTCTTTTCACACTCACATTGGTGTGATAAAACACTCTGATGCAATTGGCAAAGAATATGGTTCTAGATTGATGACAAACAAGGAAAAGTACGTCTATCTTTTGAAGCCAACGATGTATGATTATGTAATGAAAATTCAACATGGAACTCAAATTGTATATCCTAAAGATATTGGATACATTATTGCACGAGCTGGAATCTGTGATGGACAAAAAATCTTAGAGATTGGAACTGGCAGTGGTTCATTGACATCCTTTGTAGCTAGTGTTGTAAAACCACGTGGACATGTGTATACGTTTGATGTAGATAAAAATTTTATGAAAATTGCTGAGAAAAATATCAAAAAAGCAGGTGTTTCAAAATATGTCACTCAGCACAATCTTGATTTAAAAACTGCCAAAAAAATGCCTTTGGAAGAAATGGATATGGCGATAATTGATTTAGGTGATCCTTGGGTTGTAATTCCTCAAGTTAGACAAATGCTAAAGGGCAGTGGAACTATGTTTGCTATTTGTCCTACAATGAACCAATTAGAAAAATTGACCCTGGCTCTAGTTGAAAATGAATTTACTGACATTGAGTCTACTGAACATATCATTCGCACTATTGAAGCTAGAGAAGGAAAAACAAGACATTCTTTCCAAGGGATTGGTCATACGACATATCTTTGCTTTGCAAGAAAGGCCTTTTTTGGCAGAGAATCTAGAAAATCTACAGAACCTTTAAAAATTTTAAAAACTTCAAAAAAACCTCTTTTAAAAACAACAAAAAAAGATGATATAAAAACAACAAAAAAAACAACCAAAAAATCTACTTAGTCATTATTTGATGCATTAAAACAAGATTTATTCATCTATTTTTCAGAGTGTGTGGTATGGTGAGAAAGAATCTAACTGTGGCAATGGTTAAGAAATTTATTCCTGCCAGAAAATCGAAATCCCGAAAAGGTGAGAATGGGATTGTTCTAGTTGTAGGTGGAAGTTACATTTACCACGGTGCACCGATATTGTCATCACTAGCTGCATTGAAATGTGGTACTGATCTAGTTTACACATCTGTTCCAAAAGTTAACGTTACTCCAACTCGTGCGGTTTCTCCAAATCTGATTGTAATCCCTCTAGTTGATCAAAAACTGACATTGGGTGCAGTGAAAAAATTAATTGGCGCTTTACCTCGTAATTTGCATTCGGCAACAATTGGAATGGGTCTTGCAATTCAAGAAAAAAATTCACTGTTACATTTTGTAAAATCTTTAGTTGATAGGGATGTTAGATTGTCCCTTGATGCCAGTGCATTAATTCCTGATGTTCTTCCTTTACTGGCAAACAAGAATGTTGTAGTCACTCCGCATGCCGGAGAATTTAAAAGACTGTTTGGAGTTGCTCCGTCAAACGCGAAAAATGAGCGAATCAATCTTGTTGAATCTAAAGCAAAAGAGTTTGGAATTACAGTTTTACTAAAAGGCGCAATTGATATTGTATCTAATGGCACTACTACATACTTTAATGAGAAAAAAACCCCTGCAATGACAGTTGGTGGAACCGGCGATGTTTTATCCGGATTGGTGGCAGGATTGTTATCAAATAATAGAAATCTTTTGGAATCTGTAGCAGCTGCAACATTCATCAACGGATTGGCAGGTAAATCTGCACAGAAACGATTGGGATTACACATGACTTCGATGGATCTTTTGGATGAGATTCCATCTGTAATGAAGCCTTTTGATAGAATAGTGTGAGTGAAATGATTCCAACAGTGTATGTGGATTCTCACATGGATGACCTTGTTTCGGATTTACAGGTGCTAATTCGCCAACCAAGCGTTTCTGCAAAAAATGAGGGTATTGAAGAATGTGCAGTTTTAGTTCAGAAATTATTAAAAAAATCTGGAATTAAATCAGAAATTTTACGATTAAAGAAAGATGTTGCACCAATTGTATATGGCGAAATAAAATCAAAACAAAATCCCAAAAAAATACTGCTATTTTACAATCATTATGATGTTCAGCCTGCTGAACCGTTTGATTTGTGGGATGATCCTCCTTTTAGTGCAATCAGAAAAAGAAATAAAATTTTTGGACGTGGTGCAACTGATGACAAGGGTGAATTGATCACTAGGATCAAAGCAGTAGAGGCATGTTTGAAAACAACAGGTGATGTCCCTTGTAGCATAAAATTTGTAATTGAAGGTGAAGAGGAAATTGGAAGTGCTCACATTGAAGAGTATCTAAAAAAATACAAAAAGAAATTTTCATGCGATGGGGTGATATGGGAATTTGGATACGTTGATGCAAAAAATAGACCCATCATTGGACTTGGGATGAAGGGATTGCTCTTTGTTGAATTGTCTGTAAAAGAATCAATCAGAGATGCACATTCAAGTTTGGCAGTATTAATTAAAAATCCTGCATGGCGATTAATTGAGGCTGTAAATACGCTGAGAAACTCTGATGGTCGGGTTCTCATCCATGATTGGTACAAAGAAGTGTTGCCCTTTTCAAAAAATGATCTAAAAATAATCAAAAAAGAACCATTTGACGAAAATGCATTCAAAAAAGAATTTGGAATAAAGTCATTTATCGGTGGCAAGAAAGGAATAGATGCAAAAAAGGCTCTAGTTGGAGGGGCAACCTGCAACATTGCAGGTTTTGTTTCAGGATATACTGGAGATGGTGCAAAAACTGTTCTTCCTGGCAGTGCTCTTGTGAAAATAGACTTTAGATTAATTCCTAACATGGATCCTAAAAAACAAGTTTTACGATTAAAAAATCACTTAAAATCAAAAGGATTCCCTGATATTGGAATCAAAGTTTACCATGGAGAGGCAGCAGCTAGAACTGACTCTTCTCATCCCTTTGTATCTCAGGTAAAAGATGCTGCAGACAAGTCATTTGGAAGATCAATTCTCAATGTTTCAAATGCCGGTACTGGTCCGATGCACCCTTTTGCTGAAATTCTAAATGCTCCTTGCATATCGATTGGAAGCACATACATGTTTTCAAGAATCCATTCCCCAAATGAATTTGCAAGAATTGATCTGTTAAAGAAAACTACAAAGTGCATGTGTGAGATAATGAGTAATTTTGGAAATTCCTAGTGAAGACATCTGGGTAGTTTTTTAATAATTTGGGCAAGCGATATTCTGCCTGGACCTACTATCATAATTACAAGTGCTACTGCAAGTAAAATCAAATCCAATTCTATTCCTCCTTTTCCTGTAATGCTTGATGCCCCTTTGACCATGAAAATTGCGCCAAGCATGATGATTGAAATCAACAATGCGGATAATCTACTTAGAACTCCTATGATTAGTAAAATCCCTGGAATCAATTCTGCTAGTGCAATCGGAATTTGCAATTCTGCAGGCAATCCCATGTTTGGCAAATTCTCTGCAAATCCTGGACTAAATTTTGAAATTCCATGAAGGATAAAGATCACGCCAATTGCAGATCTTAAACCTATGAATACAACATCATTTAGAATTTTCTCTCGAATTTCAGCAGAGGTCATAGGACTACCTTGAATTTTCAGTATAATTATTTTGCTCACAAATCATACGTCAAATGTAGAAAGCCCTTTATTATGCGGCAAAATTATTTGAAATATGTCAATGTATATGCCAGGAGCAACTGCTGTTGGAATTACTTTTGATGGCGGTATAGTTCTCGCAAGTGAGAAAAGGATCGCATTTGGAAACTTTTTGGTAAGTAAATCCACAAAGAAAACATTCCCTATCACTAACAAAGTAGGTGCAACTTGCGCTGGTCTTGTAGCAGACATGCAAATTCTATCTTTGCAAATTTCCGCTTTGGCTAAAATTAGAAAAATGGAGCTCAAAAGAGATGTTCCACCAAATACCGTAGCCAAAATGATGTCAAACATGATGTATGAGCGAAGATACTTTCCATTACTGACTCAGGTGATTGTTGGTGGCGTAGTAGATAAACCCATCATGTACACGTTAGACCCATTGGGTTCAGTGCTTCCTGATGATTACGCTGCAGTAGGAACAGGTGCAGAAATGGCATTGGGTGTCTTGGATCCTCAATTCAAACCCAACATGAGCAGGGATGAAGCAGTAGATTTGGCAAAACACGCCGTCCGTTCAGCTGCTCTTAGAGATTCTGCCAGCGGTGATGGGTTGGATGTTCTTGTAATAACTAAAGACGGTACTGAAGAATTTACGGAAGATATCAAATAAAAAATTCTTTTTTTAAACTTAGTTTTAATCATAAATCGTTTTCCCTGTTTCCCAGAATCTGTCTGAGATGTAATGCATATTTCTTATGATTTCGCCTTTTTTCATGGTTTCTAGTTCTGAACTACTTACCAATGATTTTCCAACTGCTAAAAATTTATGCTGTGATTCCTCAATGATGCATACTATTTTGTCTTTTTCAAACTCTGTGAATTTTTTAATTCCTGGCCTCATCAAATTTGCCCCCTTGCACATAAATTTTACTGCACCCATGTCTACCGTGATTGTTGGAAATTTCTCTAACATTTTAATTTCAGATAAAAATGGTAGATAGTCTTCATCAACTTTTAGAATTTTTAATCCGTCCCCTGTGATGATTTGAGCGTCATTTAAAATTTGATGAACTTTGACATTTTTCATTTTAGGAAATTTGATTCCCCATTTTTCTGAAACTGTTTTTAGCAGTGCACTGGTTTCACTTTTAGAAATTAAATTGGACTTCAATCTCTAGCAATCTCTTGTCTGATGTCTAACAAGTCTCTGAGAATTGAACTAGCAGTTTCCATGCCTCCTGCACCTTTGCCGATAATTGTCTGAGTACCTGAATGTTCAGATGTGAAAGCTATTGCATTTAGTGTTCCATTTACGCAGAGAGGATCATCATTTGGTACTTCTTTTGGTCCCACTACAAGTTCTTTGTTACAAGATGCGATTAGTTTTATTGTCCGATTATTCTTGGCAGCCTTTTTGATGTCTTCCGCTGTAACTTTTCTAATTCCTGTGCAGTTAATATCTGGCAATGTTACTTTCATTCCCATAATCCAGTTTGCAAGAATGACTAGTTTTGCTGCCGCATCCAGTCCGTCTAAATCCAAAGCCTCATCAGCTTCGACATACCCTTTGTCTTTTGCATCTTTGAGTGCTTCTTCATACGTTACGCCTGTTCCCATATTTGTTAAAATATAATTTGTAGTCCCATTGAGAATTCCTGCAAATGATGTAATTCTTTCACCACTGAGGCTGTTTTTAGCGTAATCTAGGATTGGGGTTCCTCCACCTACAGTACCGCTAAATTTGAACATTACCTGATTGTATATTGCAAGCTCTAACAGTGATGGAAATGCCAAAGCAAGCGGTCCTTTGTTTACTGATATAACATGCATGCCTTTTTTCATGGCAGTAGTAATGTGAGTCATTCCCGGCTCTGCATCTTTGTAGTTACTTGCTGTAGTTTCAATGAGCACATCTGCTTCGACATTTTTTAACATATCAATTCCTGACATTGAATTTTTGGTACTGGGATAATTTTTTACAGTTCCAAATTTTTTCTTTGCCTCAATTAGTTTATTAAAATTTAATCCTGATGGATCTATTGCACTTCCTTTACTGTCAAACACTCCTACAACTCTGGGTTTTAATCCATATTTTGCATATAGATCCTCTGCCCTTGATTCAAACAATTTTACCAAGCTTTGACCTACAACCCCAAAACCGCACAATATGATTCTCAAATCATTTCTTTCCTGTTTGTTTCGTTTTTGTAGTGCATGATGTTCTTCTTGATTTTATTATTCATAATTGTGTTTTATTAATAATTTTTGAATATTTTTTCACAAGTAGCATGCCTTTGTTACTCTGTGCTATTGTACATCTTCATCTCTTTCATGTTGTAATGAAATTGAATTAATGCAGTATCTCTGATTTGTAGGCTGCGGACCGTCATCAAATACATGACCCAAGTGTGCTCCACATCTGTTGCAATTAACTTCAGTACGAACCATCCCGTATGCCGTATCTGAAACATATTCTATCTTTTCTTCTGAAATTGGCTTCCAGAAACTTGGCCATCCTGAACCTGAATCAAATTTTGCATCCGATGAGAACAGTTCCTCATTACAGCATGTGCATCTGAAGATCCCTTCCAGTTTGACGTCATTATATTTTCCAGTAAAAGGTGGTTCTGTTCCATGTTTGATGCAAATTTCATATTGATCTGGAGTTAACTGTTCCTTCCATTCCTCAGGCTTTTTCACAATTTTTTCTGCCATGGTATTTTTTGATTATTCTGATATTAGAATATTTATCTATTTTTTAATTTCTTTCTTTTTTCTTCTGTTCTTTTTTCAGATTCAAATCTTTCTAAATCATATTCTTTCATGTCTACATATTTCATAATTTTACTGAGATTTGGATGAACTCTGTTAATTTGTTTGAACATTTGTTGCGCTACTCTTCTGTAATCCACATGTCCTTGTGGAACTGTTCTTAATTCAATCAAATGGCATGCCTCTCTTAGATTCATTTTCATGAAATATGGATAGTTATATCCAAAGTTTACAACATACTGTCCCTGTTCTGGCAGTTTAATTCTAATTTTATCAAATGTTTCTTTGGTTTTGTTCATGCAGTCTTTGAAATCTTTTTCAATTCCCAAAATTTTAATTTCATTTGGCATGTTGTATCCATGGTCTGTTGTTAGTAACTGTCTTTCAAGTGTAAGTGCTCTATGTCTATGAAAATCCCTAAACATTCCAAAATTATTACGTAAATCAAATGTGTAATAGATATTCTCAAAAGCCCTTGATGGTCTGTGGCGTCTATTTGTGCGAATCTTTGCAAATTCATTGATAATTTTAATTTTTTTGTCTTTTGGCATTTTCTTAATCTGTTGTAGAATGTCTTGGTATGACGTACTAGGCGATTGCTCATACATTATACTTGTAATTATTGTATCGATAGAATTTTTCTCTGATTCGTAGTATACCAGTTTAGTAATTACGCCCTTTTTTGGATTTGATTTTATTTCTTTAGCTGTAATTATTTTAGATTTATTTTTTACATCTCTGAGATATTTTTGAAACGCATTTCCGTATTTGTCATCAGCTCGTCTCACAAATGATTTGATTGTGGTATCGAGTTCTTTTTTGATTTTTGAGGCTAAATCTTGCTCTTCTTTTAGCTCAGATGAGCCTAGGACCGTTAGTAGATACTCAAACGCTCTGCCGTTTCCAGTAATACCAACATTGGTTAAAGTTGATGCCGGCAATAATCCTCTGAGAATGTCGAGGGCCTTAGCTTTAGTGGATCCTCTGTAAATCATGTTTGCAGATTTCATATCTGATTCATTTTTTAATTTGGAAAATAGTTTTTCTTTTCCATCTTTAGAATCTTTAAAGCTGTATTTCTCAATTGGATATTTCTCTCTGACATAGTTTATCATCGGTTCGATATTTTTTGAATAAACATCAAATGAAAAATTACAGCTCTCTTCATACATGTCAGCAAAGCGAGACTCCATAATTTTTGGATCTCGATAGTATCTATACTTTTCATTTTCTTTTTTGTTCCATGCAACATATCTGGATGATTTTTCTAAATACGATAGCCCTATTCTTCTATCTTCAATTTTTTTCACTGCGATATTTGACAATCCCTCAATTGCAATTTGCGCTTCACCTAATTCTGCGACAGAATCGTCGCCATACTCTAAGAGAACTCTGTTGTAAAATTCCTCTCCTCTAGTTTTGTTTTGTAAAAATTCTTCAAGGAAAATACGTCTCATGCTTTTGTCAGTTCTACTATATCTTGACATCAATGCACCACGATCAACTTGTCGTGGAGTAATTATTGCAAAGACATTGCCATCCGTATTTGAAAAGTGTTCTGATAGAATTTTTTTTTCTTTAATTGAAAACTTAGACAACACGGATATACTGCTTCACAATTATTAATAGTCTATTTCTTTTTTCCAATTTGAATTAGATCGGGCCCTTTTTCTCTATCTTTATCTTGACCTTTTGTCTGCCATCTCAATAATACTTGCTTGAATGATTCTGCATCATTTTCATTTTCGGTATACATAATTGTTGTAACCCAAAATCCTTTTTTAGCTGTTTTTCCTCCGATTGAATTCATCCAAAAATCATTTGGCAGAGTTTTCATTGCTTTGTTATTTGGATCCTTTGTAGCTTCAGTCCATCGACTTGCGACAAAATTCAAAATTTGCTCAAGTTCTTCTTTTTGAATCATGACCTTGTTATTTTGTCTCTAAATTTTAAAATTACTAAATCTCACGCGGTGTAAAGTTTGTGAATTTAATCTTACTAAAACTAAAAACATTTCTTACACTTTGTCGGTTATACAAATCTCTAAAGTATCACACATGTCAAACGACGATATCGAAATTATCGGTAAAAATGTCAAAGACATGTACGGAACATTCATGGGCAAAGTCGTAGGAACAATAACTGACTTTGACGGCAGTATTCAATCCGTCGGGATTGATTGCGGTTCACAAGGATTACAGCAAATCCAATATGAGCAGCTAGTCGTTCAAGGTGAGGTTGTTATATTTATTCCAAAATGGAGACTTGACTCACAAAGACTCATTCGTGAAAAACAATTAACTCTACGTCGATTGAAAGCATTGATTGACATAGTTTCTGAAAATGATGACATGAAAACAGATGCAGAAATCATTCATGAAAAATACAAGTCAAAGCTTGTGTCATTAGATGAAACAGAACATGAAATCAAAAAAATACTTGAGGTACGATTGACAGAGTTAGATGATCAAATGAAGTCTGCAAAAATGTTATCGTTTGATGCAAAAGTACAATTCAAAAGCAATGAAATCTCTGATGCAACATTTGAGACTGTGAAATCATGCACAACTGAGGTAATTGAGCATGTAACTCACGAAACAGCAGAAATCGCAAATGTAAAGAGCAGAATTGCAGACCTTGAATTGGAAGTGCAAGAGATAACAGCCACTCCAACACCAGACATCCAAGAATCAGCCCGTTCATATCTGGAGACAACTGAACAAGAACAACAAGCAGTTCAGACTATACTTCCAGAAGTACCAATCGAATCAACAATAATACCTTCAGAACCAATTGAGGCACCTAGTACCCCTATACCAGAACCTCCAACAGAATCTGAGGTAACATTTGCATTTCCAGAACCACCCCAACAGGTGACAGCAGATACTTCAAAAGACGACAATGATAACGATTGGCTTGCAAGAATGGAAGCACAATAATTTTTTTATATTATTTTTTTAACACTTAGAAAGATCTAACTTCATACACTTTTTGATGTCTGAAATTTATCATATTGGACTGGGAAATAATGATAATACTTTAAGAAAAAAGGCTGATGCTGATTTTGTGTCCTTTTGGGATGAGCAGGCAAAGCATTTGTCCTGGTTCACCCCTTGGGAAAAAACCCTTGATTGGCAACCTCCCTTTGCTAAATGGTTCGTTGGAGGCACGATTAACGCCTCGTATAACACACTAGACATCCATCAATCCTCAAAATCTGATAAATCTGCAATTTT
>CAJQMY010000059.1 GCA_905479565.1 uncultured Candidatus Nitrosopumilus sp. | reverse complement strand
GGAAATTTATCTAAAGTATACAAATAGAGGAGATATTGCCGAGCTTGCAAATCAAAACAAAGAATCTTTGGTTGCAGACGTTGAAGTCGAAGCAAATCCTGAAAAATATTTTGATAGGATAATTGAAATTAATCTCTCCACTTTGGAGCCACACATAGTTGGACCTCACACCCCTGATTTGGCACGAAGCATTTCTGAATTATCTGATGATGTGGAATCAAAAGATTACACTGATCCTATTTCTGTTGCATTGATTGGCAGTTGCACAAATTCATCTTACGAGGACATGTCAAGGGCTGCAAGTTTGGCTGAACAGGCAAAGCTAAAGGGAATAAAGGCAAAGATTCCATTATTGGTAACTCCTGGTTCTGAACAAATTCGTGGTACTATAGAACGAGATGGACAAATGACTTCTCTCATCGATATTGGTGCGACTGTTTTAGCAAATGCATGCGGTCCTTGTATTGGTCAATGGAATAGACCTGAACTTGAAAAGGATCAACAAAATACTATTGTTACAACATTCAATAGAAATTTTCCAGGGCGAAATGACGGTATGCGAAGTACCCTGAACTTTATTGGTAGTCCTGAAATGATTATTGCTTTAGCATTAGGTGGTAGACTTTCATTTAATCCGCTGAAGGATGATCTAATTGCATCTGATGGAACAAAGTTTAAACTTGAACCGCCTAAACCTGCACCCGAAGTTCCTGAAGAAGGTTTTATGAGGCCTGACGGAATCTTCATTGCACCTCCTGGTAATTCTGATGATGTTGAAGTCATCATTGATCCTGACAGTAAAAGGTTACAGCGTTTAGAACCGTTTTCAAAATGGGACGGTAAAGATTTTGAAAATATTCCAATCATGGTAAAGGCTAAAGGTAAATGCACCACTGATCATATTTCCCCTGCAGGAGCTTGGCTTTCTTTACGAGGACATTTGGATAATCTTAGTGATAACATGCTTTTGGGAGCAGTTAATGCTTTCAATGATCAAGTTGGACAGGGTAAGAATGTTCTAAACAATAATCTAGAATCATTTTCACAAATTGCCAGACAATACAAAGAAAAACAGATGAGATGGGTAATTGTTGCTGATAATAATTACGGTGAAGGAAGTAGTAGAGAACATGCTGCAATGACTCCTCGCTTTTTGGGCTGTGCAGCGGTAATCACAAAAAGTTTAGCAAGAATTCACGAAACTAATCTAAAAAAACAAGGTATTTTGGCATTGACGTTTAGTAATCCAGATGATTACGAAAAAATTCTTGAAGATGATAAAATTAGTTTACTTGAATTGAATGGATTATCCCCGGGCAAACAAGTACGATGTATAATTTCTCATTCTAATGGAGAGAAAGATGAAATCTTGCTTAATCATTCATACAATAAATCACAAATTGAATGGTTCAAGTCTGGTTCGGCACTAAATGTATTGAGAAACAATCAATAGAATTTTTTAGAGTGGGCCCGATCGGATTTGAACCGACGATCGATGGTTTTGGAGACCATCGCCCTACCAGGCTAGGCTACGAACCCACAAGAACCAAAATATTTTGCTTGAATTTTAACTATTACTAAGATTTATTTGCAAATCGGTAGTATTTGCAGTAAAATGGTTAAACCAATTTACATTGTATTGGGTGCAATTCCAGTCATTGCTGCTCTTTTGCTTTCGACTCCACTATTATTAAAAAATGAAATTCCTACATCAGCTGCAAATTACACTGATAATGTTGAAATTGAATATACCAAACATCAGCTAAAAAAAATCTCTTATGGCGTAACTGAACGTATTGGTGCACAAAAAACTGAAATCCTCTACATCAAAAATGACGGTGACGTAAAATATTCGGTAACTGAACAAGGATACCTAAGACCTGATGTCAGCTCAAAACTAGATGAAAATAAACTAAACAAAATTAAAGCACTCATTAAAGAAACTGGTTTTATTTCAATCCCCTCTGAATCTTTTATGATAATGGATAATGCAACTGAATATCAAAAATCAAATGTCAAAGTTACATTAAACGGCCGTGTTAATCAGATTCATTGGCCACAACAAAATGTAACCGAAGATTTTATTCCGCCAATAATCACTATGGTTGAATCTGAATTGGATTTAATTATGTCTAAATTTAGTGAATAGATACAAATAGTCTTTAGGAAAATTTAACACATGCTTCCCTTATCCGGTGAACGACTTGATGCTAAAGGAATAGTCTCAGACAAAATAAATTCAATTGATACTTTACGTGGATCCTCCACTGTTAAACGTGGGTTTGCTCACATGCTTAAAAATGGAGTTGTAATGGATGTTACAACTGTAGAGCAAGCTCAGATTGCTGAAGAAGCAGGGGCCGTCTCTGTTATGGTATTAGATAAACTACCATCTGAAGTTAGAAAAGCTGGCGGTGTTGCACGAACAGCAAGTATCAGAATTATTGAAGAAATTATGGATTCTGTTACAATCCCTGTGATGGCTAAATGTAGAATTGGCCATGTCAATGAGGCATTAGTTTTACAAGAAACTGATGTAGATATGATTGACGAATCTGAAGTTTTGACACCTGCCGATGAACTCCGCCATATCTGGAAATGGGACTTTACTACTCCAGTTGTTAATGGTGCAAGATCTTTGGCAGAAGCATTAAGGAGAATTGAAGAGGGCGCATCTATGATTAGAACAAAAGGAGAGCCTGGAACTGGAAATGTTGCAGAAGCTATCAGACACATAAAGAAAGTAAATGATGAGTTGAGAATTATTAAATCAATTTATGATTCTGGTGATAATCAAGAATTAGTTAGAATTGCAAGAGAATTCAAAGTATCTTATGATATTGTTGAACAAACTGCAAAACTTGGAAGGTTGCCTGTTGTTAATTTTGCCGCAGGTGGAATCGCGACACCTGCAGATGCTGCATATCTAATGTCTTTGGGCTGTGACGGTATCTTTGTTGGTTCTGGAATTTTCAATTCTGACGATGCAAAAGAAAGGGCAAGGGCAATAGTTTTAGCTACTACTTTTTGGAATGAATCAGATAAAGTTAAGGAAGCACAAAAAATGATTGATGAAAGACAATCCATGATAGGATTGGATGTTAGTACTTTAGAATTACGTATGCAAGATCGTGGTGGCTCAGCATGAGTATTACTGTTGGCGTATTGTCCATTCAAGGAGACGTTCAAGAAAATATTTTATCGGCTAAATCTGCACTTGCTGAATTAGGATTAGATGGAAATATTGTTGATGTTAGAATCCCTGAAGAAATTTCTCAATTGGACGGTTTGATTATTCCTGGAGGCGAAAGCACTACCATCGGCCAATTATCTCTAGTAAACGGTTCCCTAAAGATAATAAAAGAAAAAATCCAGGGTGGTATGCCTGTTCTTGGAATTTGTGCCGGAATGATCATGCTATCAAATACAGCCAATGATAGAATTGTTGGTAAAATTGATCAACCTCTCTTAGATGTTTTGGATATTAAATTGGAGAGAAATTCATTTGGAAGACAAAAACAATCTTTTGAATCTGATATTTCCTTAGGCTCAATTAACATTCCCAAGTTTAATGGGGTTTTCATTAGAGCGCCATCTGTATCTGATGTAGGATCTGATGTAGAAGTTTTATCTAAATTCAATGAACGAATAGTTGCAGTCAAAAAGGGAAAAGTAATTGGTACTGCTTTTCATCCTGAGTTAGCTGATGACACAGCATTGCATAAATATTTCATTAATCTTATAAATACATCAAAAAATTAATTCGTGATTAGAAATTCAATCTGATAAATTATGCATGGATTTCAAATCTTTCTTAAATGGTTCTAAAGATTTCGGAATTTCTATCCTGATTAAATCTTTTAATGACAGATTCTGAGATTTCTTCTCATTCCATACTTTAGAGTTAAATTCTGAAATTTCTTTTGTAATGTTGTTTTGTTCTCCAATATTTTCAGGTTCTACATGTTTTTCTTTGTGAATACTGTCTTTCGAATACAGTTCTTTCCAAAGATGTTCTGTGATAAATGGAGTAATTGGTGCCAATAATTTTAAAATTGTTGACAATGTTTTATGCAGTGTAAATATGGCGCCATCTCTTTCTTCATCTGAAAAACCAATTCCATAAGCTCTTGCTTTCACCATTTCAATGTAGTGAGCAGCAAATACATTCCAAGTAAATTCTCTAATTGCAATTGCTGGAATGAAAAAGTTGTACTCTTCATATCCTTTTTTACATTCCTTGACTAACTTGTCTAGCTCTGATAAAATCCATTCATCTGATGCAGAAGGCTTTCCTGATTCAATTACTGGAAAACTGGACAAAAATCTTGATACATTCCATAATTTACTGAGAAATTTTTTTGTTGACTCAATTTTTTGTTCGTTACATCTAAAATCATATCCGTGATTAATTTCACTTGCACTCCAAAATCTAAAAGTGTCTGCACCTAATTTTTCAATCACAGGTAAAGGATCTATTGCATTTCCCTTGCTTTTACTCATTTTCATTCCTTTTTCGTCTAGACCATAGCCCATAACCCAAGCTTCAGACCATGGTTTCTTTCCGGTTAGTTGTTCACATCTAAGAAGCGTATAGTACAACCATGTTCTAACAATGTCTTTTGCCTGGGGCCTAATCGATGCAGGATATACTTTTTTGAAAAACTCATCATCTCTGTTAAATTTACTAACGAAAAGTGGAGATACACTGGAATCCATCCATGTGTCAAACGTTCGTTCTTCTCCAACAAACTCTGCTGAATCGCATTTAGCACAATTGCTGATTGGGCATTTTTCATTCCATGGCCTATAGTATTTTCCAGGCTCAGGAACATGGGGTTCTGAGCATTTCTTACAGTACCATATTGGGATTTCAGTACCATAATATCTTCTTCTTGAAATTGGCCAGTCGATATTGATGGATTCCAACCAATTCATCAGAATTTGCTTATGCATTGGTGGGTGGAATTTTATTTCTTGTCCTAATTTCTTGATTTTTGGGACTGCTTCTTTTTGTTTTAGATAATACTCTTCCATTGGAATGATTTCAATCGGTGCTTTACTTCTCTCTGATACTGGTGTTCTGTGAACAATGTCTTCTGTTTTTTCTAAAAATCCTTTGGTTTCCAAATCTTCTATGATTTTTGTTCTTGCTTGCTTTGGTTTTAATCCTGTATATTCACCTGCAACTTCAGTCATTCTTCCATCTAATCCGATTGCAACAATCTCTTCTAATTCTAATTCTCTAAATAACGCAACATCGTTTTGATCACCATAACTACACACCATTACAGCTCCTGAACCAAATTCTTGCTGAGCAGAGTGGTGTGTTCTTAATTCAACTTCTGCATTAGTAATTGGAACAATGATTTTCTTTCCAATGTATTGTGCATATCTTTCATCTTCAGGATTTACAATGATAGTTTTACATGCACAGAGTAATTCTGGTCTTGTACTTGCAATAATTATTTCTTTGTCTGTATCTTTTATCTTGAATTTCATGTAAACCAGTTTTGTGGATAAATCTTCATAGATTATTTCTGCGTCTGCTATTGTTGTGCCTGATATCCAATCGTAATTGTTTGGTCTATTTGCAAGATATACTTGTCCTTTTTTCCATAAATCAATGAATGTTGATTGAGTGAGAGTCCTATATTCTTCTGAATCTGTTCTATAGTAGTTTGTAAAATCCCCACTAAGGCCCAAATTTTTCATAATGAGAACCATCTCATCTTCCAAATCATCCAGTGCTTCTCTACATAGATTCAGAAATTTGCCTCTTTCTGTTTCTCTCATTCGAATCTTGTGTTTTTTCTCAGTGTAGAGTTCTACTGGAAGCCCATTCCTGTCAATCCCTATTGGGAAATAGACGTTTTTACCTGCCATTCTTGCAGTTCTTGCAATCATATCAATTTGTGAATAATGCGCTGCGGCACCAATGTGCCAAGGCCTGCCTGATGGATATGGGGGAGGGGTATCTATTGTATAATTGTCGTCTTGTGGCGTAAAATCATAAATTTTTTCTTCATCCCACTGTTTTAGAATTTGTTTTTCTAATTCTGGATTCCATGCTTTCTCTGATATTTTAGGTTCCATCTTCTAACTATCTTTCTATGTTTGAAATAATATGAGATCCTTTATTGTAACCTTCATAGATGTAAACACCCACTGCCTCTACGTTTGATGGCATTTTTGGCACTAATGATTTGATAATTTCACTTGAAAGATTCTCAACAGTAGCTTCTCCTTCTAAAAGATATGTGGTATTCTTAGGAACTTGCAAGTCAAACATACCTTTAGGCCCTTCAAATTGAATTTGATAATGAGAACCATCTTCTTTTTGTAAATATTTTCTATTAATGAAGAATTTATGATCAAACACGTTTACTACTTCTTTGATAATCCTTTTAGCCTCTCCAAAATCTAAAAGAAGATTGTCCTTCATTTGTCCTACCAGCTCAACCATTACTGATGATGTATGTCCATGAAGGATAGAGCACTTTTCAACTAGCGGAAGAATATGTGCATAATCAAATGAGAATGACGCATCTTCTAAAAATATGGATCCTGTTTGCGGGGTTTTGTCATAAAATACAACATCTTGTAATTCTTTAATCTGTGCAACATATTTTGCATGTCCTATTGCCATTACCTTGTTTTCAGGAAAGTCTTCTTTGACGTGCTTGTATTTTTCAATATCCTCATCTGTATCAATAACTTCAATCAATCCCTTTTCGGTTTTAAAATCCATTGTGACCTCAGTTCCATTTTTTAGCGTAACTTTGTGATTGTATTCATAGTCTTGTTCAAGAAATGTAAGCATCTGTGCCACTGTTAATTCGGTTCTAGTTTTGAGCAAGTTTCCTTTTTTATCGATATATCGAAAATCTGAATCTAATATTGTAGGACTTGAAGCCATGTGAAGTCAATTGACTTTGGATATAATATAAATTCTGTAATGATTGCGCCTAAATTTTTCATTTGCATTTATTCTAAAGAGTTTAGAATTTTGGCCAGATTGATATCGTTTTTAGTGATTCCTCCAGCATCATGAGTTGTTAGTTCTACAGTGATTTTATTATACACATTAAACCATTCTGGATGATGATTCATTTTTTCAATTTCCATAGCTGCTCTAGTCATAAAACCAAATGCCTGATTGAAACTATCGAATTGAAATTCCTTGTGTAGTTTTTCATCAACAACGCTCCATTCTGAGAGACTCTTTAATTGCTCCTCAATGTCCAGTTGTGACAGTCGCATCATATTGTCTCACATTTAATGCTAAATTAAAAGATTGATTCATTACCCTTTATCGAATTTATGGAATAAGTCAATATGGATGATATGCACAAGAAATTACTTGAGAATATTACGACTTCAATTTCTGAAACTGTCAAGGTAAAGAAAATTGGAATAGCTTTTTCTGGTGGCGTTGATAGTACATTAATATCAAAAATTTGCTCAGACATGAATTTTGATGTCACTCTGCTTACAATTGGATTTTCAGAATCACATGATATTTTATTTGCAAAACACGTCAATGAATTTTTAAAATATCCTCATCATGTTTTAGAGATTGATCCTGATACGTTTACATCTATTTCTTCAAAAATTAACCGAACAATAAAAACAGATAATCTGTCTTGGAATGAAAATTGCATTGCTTTTCATTATGTTTCAAAATTGGCAAACTCTTTAGATCTTGATACTGTAATTACTGCAAATGGGATAGATGAATTGTTCTGTGGTTACAATGCATATAGAGAAGCATTTTCTGGTGGAGAATCACAAATCAATGAAGTGATGATGACCAAATTAGATAACGAGCTAAAAATGATGAAGGCCGTAAATCTAATTGCATCTAAATTTGGGGTAAAAGTACTCCAACCACTACTTTCAGAAAAATTCATTGAATATGCAAAAACTATCCCTATGTCTGAAAAAATTCATGATTCAGATGATCTATATCGTAAACATATTATTCGAAAGCTGGCCCGCGAAGTTGATGTTCCAGAACTTTCTTGTACAAAACGAAAAAAGGCGTTACAATATGGTACTAAAATTCACAAGACTTTACTGAAGATCTGATAAACCTCTCGTTTCTATTTCTAAAAATAATGGTTGAATACACGTGGATTCTAAATCAAATCTTTTTCTTCTTCAAAAGTGGTTCAAGCCTCTATGGATTCTCACTTATGACAATTACAAGGATCCCTTAAATTAGATAGCACTTTACTGATTTCTGTGAAATTAGTTTTCCTTGCGTTAATTCCTCTTATCTTATCAATAGGCATAACTCCTGCTTTATCATTTGATTTTATTCCTGAATCTGATGCTCTAAAATCAAAAGGAAATTCTCTAACTGAGATTGGTTCCAAAAAAATTTGTGGAGATAAACTATGTTCTAAAATGGATTCTAAACATGCTATGAAACCTGATATGAAGATGCATTCAGGTTCTATGGATATGCATGCTATGATGGATAGAATGGACAAAATGCATGAAAAGCATCAACAACACATGATGCAATCTTGGGATTCTATGACTTTTGATGAACAATCCCAGATGTTTCATAAAATGCAAAAAATGATTGAAAAAATGGAGTCAATGGATATGGATGAACACATGAAAATGATGTCTAACATGGGATACAAAGATCATGATAAAAAAATGCACAAAGATTCTGATGATAAACATGAGACAGTGAAATATCCTACAATGAAACATCCTGAGAAAATGAGAACTGCGGCTTCACTACCTGAAGCATCAATGGGACCTCAAATTGATTATTCTAAAGGATATTTGGCGGAAGAAATCAAAGATGGACTTTACTGGATAACTGATGGTGCATATCAAGCAATGTTTCTTACTACAGGTGAAGGTGTAATTGTAGTTGATGCACCACCGTCAATAGGACAAAATTATCTCAAAGCAATTGCAGAAGTAACTGATGAGCCAATAACACATGTAATTTACAGTCATACTCACAATGATCATGTTGGAGCAATGAGTATGTTTCCTGATGATGTAGTATACATTGCACATCAAGAAATTGCAGATACTCTATCAAAAAGAAATGATCCTAACAGGCCAATGCCAACTGTAACGTTTGAAGATAAATACACACTTGAAGTTGGAAATCAAAAATTAGAATTATCATATTATGGACCAATGCACGAATCAGGAAACATCTTCATCTATGCACCAAATCAAAAAGTTCTGATGCTAGTAGATGTAATATTTCCAGGATGGACACCATTCAAGGACTTGGCAATGGCACAAGATGTAACAGAATTTCTTGCAGCACATGACAAAGTTCTAGAATATGATTTTGATACATTCATTGGAGGACATCTTACACGTTTAGGAACTGTTGAAGATGTACAAATTCAAAAAGAATATTTCCAAGACATTCAAGATAGTGCAGCCAAGGCAAATCAACAGGTTTCCTTTATGACCATAGGTCAAGAGATTGGATTTTCAAATCCTTGGTTAGTATTCCAAATTTATGCTGATCAAATCACACAGCAGTGTACTGATGAAGTTGTTCCAAAATGGATTGATCGACTTGGAGGTGTTGATTTGTTTACCTATGATCACTGTTGGAAAATCTCAGAAGCACAAAGAATAGATTAGAATTTCTAATTTTGCTCTAATAATGGTCCAATCTTAGAGTATTTGATAACATTGACATTTTAAAACCAATATGCATTGATAACAATTCAGAATAGATTCATCAATTAGAGAAATTTCTGAACTGTTCTCTTTACAGATTTCTCTACGTTGCTAATAATTGCAGGTGATGCACCCAGATGTTTCTCTGGTAAGAATATCGCATTGATTTCTTTGTCAGTCAGTTTTGAGGAAAATGCCTTGTCTTTTTTTATTGCATCCTTGTAAAACATTCCTTTGTCGTTTGCCTCAAATGCAACTCTCTGAACATCTCTATATGCAACAAATCTTGGAATTCCTTTTTTGATTAGTGCTTCTAAAACAAACTCTGCAAAGATTTGTCCCTTTGTAATGTATAGATTTTCCATGATTCTTTTTTCATTCACCATCAAGTTTGAAACAATTCTGGTCATAGTTTCTAACATCTCATCAACTAGAATAGATACAGTTGGAATAACAAATCTCTCATTTGCAGAGTTTGAAAGATCTCGCTCATGCCATAATGGGATATTTTCAAATGTCACTGCAACTTGGCTTCTTACTAATTTAGATAATGACGATATACGTTCGCTCTTTATTGGATTTCTTTTAACAGGAACTGCACTGCTTCCCATCTGACCTTTCTTGAATTGTTCTGCAACTTCACCAATTTCAGTTCTCTGTAAATTTCTAACCTCTATTGCAATTTTTTCTAGTGTTGCACCAATTAATGCCAATTCGAACACGTACTCGGCATATCTTTCTCTAGGAATAACTTGTGTTGTAACTTCTGCTGGAAATAATTTTAATCGTTTAGCAGATCTTTTTTGCACTTCAAGTGATTTTGCACCCATTAGTGAGCCTGTACCAACAACACCTAGTGTCTTGCAAATTAAAATTCTTTTCTTAATCTCTTCAATTCGCTCCACATGTTTTGCCATTTCTGCAGCCCAGTTTGCAAATTTTAATCCAAATGATATGATACTTGCATGTTGACCATGTGTTCTGCCAACTGCTGGAACTTTTGAATGCTTTACCGCTTTTTTTGCAAGAATTGATGCCATCTTTGCAACTTTGGGTTCAATAATTTGTAATGCATCTCTCATTTGCATTGAGTTACTAGTATCAACCAAATCATTACTTGTTAGACCATAGTGAATCCAAGGTCTTGCATTTTTACTACATTTCTCACTAAGTGATTCTACTAGTGCTGCAGTATCGTGGTCACTTTTTGCTTCCAACTGTTTGATCCTTTTTGCAGTGATCTTTCCAGACATTGCGGCTTCGTGAATTTCTTTGCCTATGTTTTTTGAAATCATCCCTATCTCGCTTTGAGAAATGGCAGCAGCTCCTTCAATTTCTAATTGATAGTCTATTTTCTTTTGTTCGCTGAAAATATCCATCATCTCTTTGGTGCCATAACGACCATTATCGATAGGTAGAATTGCCAATGTTTCTAGTAATTATACATGGAAAATAAATCTACTCATAACCTCTGAACTTAATTTACTTTATCTATCTTTTTATTGATGGCAATTACACAAACATTCCTTTTGACAATTCATTCTTTTGTAATTTGAACAAATATTCTTTCTTCAGTATGAGTGAATATATGCAATTGCATGAAAAATACTGTATCTTTTATTTTCAAGAATAACTTTTTTTATGAACACATTAACTTCTTGTTTTCTTTTTTATAGCTGCAACTTTCTTTGATGATCTAACCTCTTTTGTCTTTGAACTCGCTTTACTTACTTTACCTTCAGTTTTCATACTTTTGCCGCTTCTTCTAGCTGCTCTAGAAGCTTTTGCTCTTATTTTTTGCTCTTCTTTTTGTTTCTCAATTTCTTTTTCTGTTAATTGTTTTCTTACCACAAATAGTGAAACGATTTAATCATAATTAAATTAGATGATTAATTCTATGTCTGGTTTATCCAGGATATTTTTTATAAAATTCTATTTAATTTGAAATTATTTTACAAATCTTCTGATGATTTAAATTGGATTGAGGGGAATTTTTACCGATACTCATGTCTTCTGGTACACCAAGAAAAATTGGAGAAAACCAATATCAAATTGACGTTGATTCTGATCTTGGAATGAAAGTTCCTGTGAAAATCTATGCTGATGAGCCATTAATGCAAAAAATGCTCTCTGATAGGACAATAATGCAGGCAAAAAATGTAGCCTGTATTCCTGGTATAGTTGGTCATAGCGTGGTGTTACCTGATGGACATGAAGGCTATGGTTTTCCAGTAGGTGGGGTTGCGGCAATGGATGCAGAAGAAGGGATGATTAGTCCTGGTGGTGTAGGATATGACATTAATTGTGGCGTTAGACTGCTTCGTTCAAATTTAACAGAAGATATAGTTCGTTCAAAACTAAAAGAATTGGTGACAGATCTTTTTAGCTCTATTCCTTCCGGTGTTGGTTCTAAAGGTGCAGTCAAACTAACCCCTTCCGAACTAGATGAAGTTTTAGTTAGAGGAGTTAATTGGGCAATTGATCATGGCTATGGTTCATCTGATGATGCAGATATTTGTGAAGAAAATGGAAAAATTCAGAATGCTGATCCAGACAAAGTTTCTGATAAAGCAAGAAAAAGAGGCGCTCCCCAACTTGGTAGTTTAGGTTCTGGAAATCATTTCCTTGAAGTCCAAAAAGTTGCGGAAATACACGATGAAGAAGCTGCAAAGAGAATGGGAATTGAAGTGGGAACAATCACTACTTTGATTCATTGTGGTTCTAGAGGATTCGGTCATCAGGTATGTAGTGATTATCTTAGAGTAGCAGAACAAGCAATGGAAAAATATGATATTAATTTACCTGATAGAGAACTTGCATGCGTTCCAAATAATTCTGAAGAAGGGGAATCTTATAGAAAAGCAATGTTTTCTGCATTAAATTTTGCCTGGAGTAATAGACAAATGCTGACTCATTGGACTAGGAATTCATTTCAACGCGTATTCAATCAATCTGAATCTGATCTTGATATGAAATTAGTTTATGATGTTGCTCACAATATTGCCAAAGTAGAAAAACATAAGGTTGATGGAAAAGATCGTAATTTGGTTGTTCATAGAAAAGGTGCAACAAGAGCATTTCCTGCAAATCGTAATGAAATTCCAATCAAATATCAGGATTTGGGCCAGCCTGTCTTGGTTCCGGGTTCTATGGGGACTGCAAGTTGGATCTTACTTGGACAACCAAATTCCATGGATTTGAGTTTTGGATCTACTGCTCATGGTGCAGGAAGAACAATGTCTCGTTCAAAGGCTAGACGAAATTTTACTGAAGATGATGTAAAAAAATCCCTTAATGAGAAGGGTATTTTTATCAAAGCATTAACCAGAGATGGGATTGTGGAAGAAACCCCTCAGGCTTACAAAGACGTTGATACTGTAGTTAATGTATCTCATAATCTGGGAATTGCCACAAAAGTTGCAAAATTAGTGCCTATTGGTGTGATTAAAGGTTGAGCGAAGAAGATTCTGAACTAGAAAGATTAAAGGCTAAACGATTAGCTGAAATGCAGAAAAATATTTCTACAAAACAAGAAGCAGAGTCAACTTCGGATGATGAAAAAGAAAAAGTCCCTGAAAATCCAAGAAACTCTCTTATCAAAATACTTGGATTCCGAGGACTAGAAGTTTTACAAAATGCAGAATCTCAATTCCCAAACGAAACAAAAATGATAATTGAAAAATTATCTGAATTAATTAAAACTGGAAAAATTAATGAAAGTATCGATGGGGGAAAACTATTGGCATTGTTCAGATCCGTTGGTATTAATGTTAGAATGGCTACAAAAATTAATGTAGAACAAGATGGAAAGTTTGTCTCTTTGACTGACAAGCTTAGTAATCAATCTCCTGAAGATGGTGATGAGTAATGAACATTGTTTTAGAAATTGGAACAAAAAATTATGCAGATGATCTACTGACAATAAAAAAAGCGTTGTCTCATATGGAAAGTCTTGTATCTGGTTATAATGGATATGTTCTAAGTGAACCTTTGCCTAAATTTGGATGGACATTTTTCAAATTAGCGATTAAACCTAATTTACAAAACGGAATAGAAGAAAAATTCTCTGGCATGATTAACAAATATCAGGCAAATGATCAAGCAGAAAAATTTGCAAAATTTATGACAGATTATTTTATTTCTAAAGGCTGTGATATTAAAATAAAAATATCTGATTAGACTCTTCTTCCTCTTTTTCCACCTTTTTTTCTGGTGGTGTCATGAGGAATTGGTGTTACATCATCAATTCGTCCAATTTTAAATCCGCCTCTTGCTAATGCTCTGATTGCAGCTTGTGCACCTGGGCCTGGAACTCTGGAACCAACTCCTCCTACAGCACGAACTCTGATATGGAACCCTGTGAATCCCTTGGTTCTTGCTGCATCAACTACTGCATTGGCAGCTTTCATTGCAGCAAATGGTGAAGATTCGTATCTGTCAGCATTAACATGTACGCCACCAGAACTGATGGATACTGTTTCAGCGCCTGTAATATCGGTCATGTGAATAATTGTATTATTATAACTGCTGTAAATGTGTGCAATTCCCCATTTTTCGGGACCTTCTTTTTTTGTCTCTGGTTTAGATTTTACTTCTTCTGCAGCCTCAGTCTCTTCTATCAATGCCTCTTGAACCTCAACTTCTGACAATGTCTAATCAGGTCTTAAAGGGTTTAAAATACATTGATTTTTCATGCTTGCCTTAATTTGGGTACTATTGCATGTTAATGACTATTCATATACTGTCGTCCTCTGGATGCATTAAATGACATCTATTCTGCTCTTGGCAATCGGTGTAGCCGTTACGACAGCATTAATGGCCTCAGTAGCAATTCATTTTTTAACTCCGATCGGAGATTCTGGGCTATCCCCTCAAGAACAAAGCTGTCAGCTGATTGCTAATGAAGGATACAGAATTCATGCAATGTATCCTGATTCTAGCCCTGATGAACTTCCTAATGATGATTTTAAACGCTTGATGCATCTTGATGAAATGTGGATCACTGAATGTGTTAACGTTTTGCCTGCAGAATCAGTTTTTAGTATTGTAAATAACGTCGAACGAGATTTTTCGTATGGGGAATAATCATTTGAAATGTTTCCAACCTTTATCTTTTAACTGAACCAATTCGTTATCATTTTTAATATACACTTCTTTCCCTGAAGTGACAAAACCTATTTCCATAATTGGAATTTTCAATGATTTTGCATTCTTTATTATAGTTTTTTTATGGTTTGGAGGTACAGTAAAAACAAACTCATATTCTTCACCGCCGTTGAATACTAAATTATTCAAATCCAATTTATAAGATTTTACAAAATCTTCTAAATCTTTTAATACTGGAATCTTGGTTATGATGAATTTGTTTTTGCTTTGCTTTGACATTTCATTTAATGTTGTAGATAACCCATCACTAGAATCCATTGATGATGAAAAATATTTTTTATTTTTTATTCCAAAATTGAGTCTAGGTTTTGGTTTAATAACTGAATTAATTGCTTTTTTTACAAATTCAGTTTTTCCTCTTTTTTTGTCAAGAATCATGTCTAATCCCGCTGACGTATATCCAAATGGACCCGTGACAAATATTAGATCTCCTTTTTTTGAATCCTTTCTTGTAACTATTTTGTCTACAATTCCAAAAAGACATACGTTGAAAACAATTTCCTTGCCTTCGTTTGTATCTCCTCCTAAAATCGAAATATTGAATTCTTTGGATGCTTTTCTAAAGCCAGAAACAATTTCGTTAATTTTTGAGCGTGAAATAGTCTTTGGAAGATTTATTGAAATCATTCCATATGCTGGTTTGACCCCTTTTGAGGCAAAATCACTTACGCATGCTACAATACTCTTCCTTGCAGCATCAGATAATTTCATTTTATGTGGAATATCTGTACTTTGTACTAACGTGTCGGTTTTTGCCACAATTTTATTTTTACCTAAGTTAAAAACTTCTACATCTTCTGAATCCGATTTCTCTTTATCTAATCCTTTTTGGAAAACTTCAATTATTGACGCTTCATCTAATTTTTTCATAACTTTGATTTACCATTTTTATCGTGTCATTTACTATCTCTTTACATTTTTCTTTGTTGTTTGATTCTGCTGAAACTCTAATAATGTCTTCCGTGTTTGATTTTCTGATTAATACCCAGCTATCTTCATCAATAACCCCTTTGATTCCATCTAATGTAATAATTTCAGAATAGTCTTTTGAAATTTTTGATTTCACTTCTTCGATAACTTTGTCATGAGACTCTGAATCAATTTTAGCTTTATCTCTAATCTGAATATAACTTTCCATGTAATTTAATATCTCGTTAAATTTTGAATTACCTAACATCGATGCAATAAGGCCACTTGTCAGAATTCCATCCCTGCAATAATTAAATTCTGGCAAAATAAAACCGCCACTGCTACCTTCACCTCCAGCATGTGCATTATTCTCTAGCATGAGATCTATTACGTTTGCTTCCCCTACTTTGGATCTTTGCACAGTTCCTCCTTTTTCTTTGATGAACCTTTCAATTGATACACTAGTGTCAGTACTCAGTACAAATTTTTTGTAACCTAACTCTAATGATTTTGCCACACCCAAACCCAGTGTAACATCGGGGGTTTGTTTTTTTCCGTCTTTAACAACAACCAACCGATCTCCATCTAGATCAAATGCAAACCCAACGTCTTTTTTATTGGTTGTAGTAATCAATTTTGATAAATTATCTGATGTTGGATCAGGCCCTCTTAAACATTCTAAAATATTTTCATTAATTACTTGAACATCACATCCAATTTCCCTTAGTAATTCAGGAGCGAAACCTCTGGCAGCCCCTCCTCCGATATCTACTACGACTTTTGGTTTGTTTTTCAAATTTCCTATGATTTTTTTTGCATCTTTAATATACGATGTAGTAATTTCAGTCTCAATGCCGATTTTTGTTTTTACGATATCTTGATGTTGGATGATTTGTGGAAGTTCATACTCATTTATTCCTCTACCCTCAATGATGAATTTCATCCCGTTCCATTCTAATGGGTTGTGTGATGAAGAAATTACTAATCCGGCTCCATAATTCCTTGTTTCTCTAAAAACTACTGGCGTTGGAACTGTTTCTAAATTAAAAACATCAATTCCATTCTTCATCAATGCTGCACCTGCAGAGTTTTTAACCATTGGACCTGACGGTCTGGTGTCTTTTCCAATGACACATTTTTTTGATTTTATTAATGATGAAAAATTGTTACAAAATTCTAATACATCTTTTAGGCTAAGATCTTCTCCAAATATCCCTCTAATCCCTGAAATAGTTTTTTTCATTTAGTCAATTTCGGAAAGGCTTTTTATTAACTCTGATGGATTTACCCAAACGTGCCTTGGTAGCTCAGCCTGGTAGAGCGAACGCCTCGTAAGCGTTAGGTCGCGGGTTCGTACCCCGTTCAAGGCTTTAATAATTTTTTAAAATATCTAGATAATTGTTAAGCTAATTCGTCGAAAGTTTCAATATCTGTTTCTAGTTCTTTACCTAAACCTTTCCACCATTGTTTTGTTTGATCTGCCAAAATATTCCCCTTGCAACTAATTCAGAATTGTCCTTTATAGATCTGTCGGTTGATTTACAATTGATCAAATGCCGATAATTTTTAAAATATTCTAATTTTCTTTTTCTTCTGTCTTCTTGTTTTTTACCTTCCTATAGATGATTATCATTAGTGCTGCACCTGCACAACCCCAAAATAATTCCGACGTTCCATTCGGTATCCCATATGGTGCGAATATACCTACAAAACCTAATGTCATGATTGCAACAAGGGCTAATCCTATTGTTTCAAGTAATTTTACCATTTCTCTATTAATTTTCTTAAATCAAAAAGATATATGGTTTTGTAAATCTAAAAATTTGTGGATAAATATCTATTAGTAATTTTGATTTTCATGATTGTAACTATACCAATTGCATTTGTTGAACCATCATCTGGAGAATTTCGTGATCCTCCTCTTATTCCATTATTTTATGCTGCTATAGCAGGAATCATAATTATTTTTCTATATAGCTCATACAAAGAAAGAAAAGAACGACAAGCTGCTAATGCAAAAAGAAGATCTAGAAAATAGATTTTAAAGTTCTAATCCAAATGAACCTGCAATACTTGAAAAATTTATGTAAGAATCCAAATATTGTCTACCTTTGGATGTAATTACAAAAGTGTTTTTACCATCAAATTCTATTTTATTAATTAGCCCTGCTCCTGTCAAATTTTCCAAAAATTTTGACAATCTTGAATGTGATAGATTTGCTTTTGTAAGTAATGATGTTGTTTTGATGCCTTCTTGACCAAACTGTTGAGTAGCATCTAGTACATCTGCTACAATTTGCATACTAGTTCTATAGGAAGCCATACGTAACTAATTCTAAAACTATGATATAAGGGTATTACTATTAATTCAGATCAGATAAATAAGCTCTGGACTGATTTTCGTGCAATGTCTTCCCAATCATCTATTCCTTGGTTTGATGACTTTGTAGGCGTTGCGTATAGATATTATGATTTGAGAATGAATGTAGTCCCATTGTTCACCGATAGAAAAGATGCTGCATCTCTTTGGCATGATACAATTCATTCTTGGGTTGATCCATCGATCAAAATTCGATTTTTAGAGCTTGGTGACAATTATTGGTTTATCATGGGTTCAGATTCACAGAAACCTGATACGAATCTATCTTTTTTTAAAGAATTATCAAAATCAGAAAATTATGAACGATTTAAAAAAGGTCATGCAGGTGAGGCATATTTACGATTGGGCGTGTATGCTGACAAATTTCTAGATGACGTAAAGAAAGACGCGATATGTAATTGTAGTCACGAAGCTCAAGATCATGATGAAGGCGATGGTGATGTTTGTTTGTTTAATTCATGCGATTGTAAGAAATTTACAAGTTTTCAAGTTAATTTACTAAAAAAGAAAAAAGTAATCACTGACATCAAATTTTTAGGAGAAAAAGATGTAAAAAACGATCCACTTGTTTGGAATTGCATTAATGCGAATAAGCTTTCAAAATTAGAATAAATTAATCTAAATGCTTGTTTACTCTGATGTGTTCTCCTGGATAATACTCATTGAGTTGTTTTGAATAGCATTCGCCACACAATGTGCCGTCAATTCCCCATTCTTCCATTGTCTTGTATTGAAGTCCTACCGTTTCACTACAAATCGCACATTTTTCTTTTTTACCCAAAGTGACAATTCTCTTTTAACTCGATATAAAAAACATTCTCGAATAAACCATGCTTAGAAAAATTATGTTAAATATCACCGCTTTATACTCAATTTAGGTAGGCAGTCTGGCCAATGTAAACCTCCTGCAAGATTTTTACTTGGTTGGACTTCTACCTTTGAAACTAAAATAGATTAGATGTGAGTTTTTTTAATGCTAAAATTTCGTCTTCCTCTTGCCTGATTTTTTTGTCAATTACGCGAAGCATCGCATCATTCCACACGTACTGAGAGAAGAAATTATGCTTGGTGTTTGCCATTTCAATCTCATCATCCACTACGGTATCTTCAAGAAATTTAGTCACTACTACATCTGTAATCTTTAAAATTCTAGAATTTAGTTTGAAACTGCGAAAAATAGGTTCTAATTTCCTTACGTCTCCTTTGAAATCCCCTTTTGATTCTAGAATTTTTTTATGCATAATTCTGAAATACACTGCAACAAAAAACAATGTTGCATATCTTTTTGTTTTGTGTCCTCCTTGTTTTCCATATTTTAATGACTTTTTTGCAAATTCTTTCACAAGATATGGATATAGTAAAATTCTATAATCATCTTTAAGATTGTCATTGAATATATCATCATACTTGCTTCCTCTTGGAAGAAATTGTGCTGGCGAACTGTATGCTTCTGTGGGCCTTTGTTCAATCCCTGCAACTAGCGATTGAATTGCGTCTTTTGCAACAATGACTTTTTTATGATTATTTGGAAGATAATTGTTGTATATTGTGTCTCCATCATATTCGCATTGTTTTGATTTTGTTTTTGTATCGAAAGAACCTGCCTGAATTTCATAAAAATAACCGCAACTTTCCAACTGTGATTTTACTGACTTGTGAAAATCCATTAATGAAACTAGATCTTTTCCTCGAACTGAATTTTGAGAATTCCTATACTTTGTAATATTATTTTGTTCTTCTTCATCGTCTGCTTTGATTATTGTAACCGTCATTGAACCGTCCATGTTTTTTGTTCTTTTAGAATGATCAAGAATTGAATTTGATGTTTGTGCTCCGTTAACAATTTGAGGTGCATGCAATTCAATTAAATTCTCTCCTAATTCTGAAAAATCACTAACTACAATTGTTATTCCGTTGTTGTAAAAAAAGAACTTGCCTGGATTACTTTGTAATGTTTCTCTTAGTCCTTTGTTGACTGTGGTTTTAAATTGCATCCATTGTCTAATGTTAGATTCAAAGACATAGTCTCTATTCTTACTTACAAATTCTGTAAGTTCACGCAGCTTTAAAATTCCTAAAATGGTATTTTCATGCCTTAACATTCTTTCTAGTTTTATTGATGACTTTTTTCCTGCTGCAGGTTTTTTTATCCTGTCCCACAATTTTTGAATAATCACTTTTTGATCAATAATTTCTACCAAGTCATCCGCATAATCTACATCTTGATCTGTGACATAGCAGCATTTTATCTTTAGATTTTTTTCTTTGATTTTAGTAACGAGTTGGGCAAGTTCAGGTCTCATTTTTATCACATCTTTTGCAAGCAATCTTTGTACATCTTCTTTGAATTTAGCTATGGCTTCTAGAGAATGAGATGTTCCATATTTTGATTGGAATAATCTGATGGTGTTGTCTGAAAAATCTACTGGAAGGTAGGCGTCAATTCCAAGATCATTTGCTCCATCTACAATGGCATCTGCAGCATCATCTTCGGTAGCCTCAAAGACCCTTGTTAGAATCCACTGAAGAAAATTATTTCCTTTCTCTACTTCACTTTTTGAATTTTCAGCATATTCTTGAATGCTTTCTTGTATGTTCTCTGCAAACCCTTCTAGAGGCGGACTAGAGTTTTTTTGAACTAGCAATGTGTGTGAACCTGGTATGTATTCTAGCAATCCATTTTTGTTTTGAGCCAATTGTGTATTCTAATATGTTATATATTTAGAGAATTAGGTAATTATGTAATAACTTTGAAAAGGAAATGATGTAATTTGCTAAAAAAAATAATTATAATTGGAATTGTTACAGTTTTTGTAATTGTAATAATTGGTTTAGTTACTTATGATTCTTCCACCGAAAAAATTTCTGAAGAACCTGAAGTTACTACCGGAGATGTTGTAATACCAACAAAAGCTGCTCGTCCTGGATGTGAGGATGATGATAGATGTTACATTCCATCTGTATTTACTATTGATTCTGGAAATCAGGTTACTTGGCTAAATGAAGATTCTGCATTTCACAGCGTTACTTCGGGATTTTATGGTGAGCCTTCTGATCTGTTTGATAGCGGACATTTAGATCCGTACGAATCATTTACTTTTGATTTTGATGAAAAAGGTATCTATGATTATTTTTGTACACTTCATCCTTGGATGGAAGGTCAAGTCATAGTAGGATGAGGTACCCGAGGGAGTCGAACCCCCTTGTATAAGCTTTGCAGGCTCACGCATAACCGTTCTGCCAGAGTACCGTCTTAAAAAACACAAAATGAACAATTAAACTCTTTAGATTAGAATTTGTTAAATGGTTTAGAAGCCAACTTCACATCTTCTCCTTTTACCGTCTTTCTACTTGCATGGGAAGCCATGTCTACTGCACTTTTAGCAATACCGTCTGCAATTTCTTCAATCGTCCTTCTTAATTCTTCTGCTGACTCATCGCTAACTCTTTCTGCACCTGCTTTCTTTAGAATTCTATACATTGCAGATAATCCTAATTCTGATGATTTCATGAATATGGTTTTAATTTTTTCCGAAAAAAGATAATGAGTGAAAAAATATCACTAAGGAATCGATTTATACAGACTATTTGAACAATTGATGAAGAAATGACTTGGTATTTTGATTCTCATATACATTTGTCTGATCCAGAATATGCTTCTGATATGGAACTTATCTTAAGGCAAATGGAATTTTTGAAAATTAAAGCATGCTGTGTGTCAATGAATTATGATAATTCGATACGGACATTAGAACTTGCCAAAAAAAGTGATTTGATTTTACCATTCATTGGAATCCATCCTGAATGTGCAAACGAAGAACTTGAAAATATTTCTAAATTAATTGAAGATAACCATGATCATATTTCTGGAATAGGGGAAATCGGATTGGATCCAACATATGTCAACAAAAATGAAGATGCAGTAAAACAAAATCATGTATTTGAAACGTTATTATCGTTTGCTGAAAAATTTAACAAACCTGTATCTATTCATTCAAGAAAAAGCCTTGATGATGTTTTTGAAATCATGACTTCATACAATACAAAACATGCATTGTTGCATTGGTTTGATGGAAGTAAAAAACAGCTTCAAAAGTCCATGGATATGGGATTTTTTGTATCTTATGGCCCTGTGATGATTTATGCAAATGATAAGCAAACTTTGTTATCAAAAACAGATGAATCGCAAATTCTTGTTGAAACCGATGGGCCTGTAAGATTCTCTAGATGTTTTGATATGAAATCCGGACAAATCAGCTTTATACCCAGTGTGATTTTTTGTGCTTCAAAAATTTTAGGTAAGTCTTTTAACGAGATGGCTTCCTTGTTAGAGTCGAATTCAAACTCGTTTCTTGGAATATAGGTATAAAATACCCCCTTCATGTAATCGGTTAGTGGATAGAATTAAGCGACTTTCATATGAAGTTCTAGTCGATCATAAAGCCAAATTTGGCGAGGATTTTGCAGATAACAAAAAAGCTCTAGATCAAGTCTCTATAGTACGTTCTAAGGGTTTGAAAAATGAAATCGCAGGTTATATCACCAAGTTTGTGAAAAAAGAAGCCCGTGAAGAAAAAGCTAAGCAGGCTAGAATTGCAGCATCAAAAGATGAACAACAAGTTGAAGTACAATCCGAAATAGAATTGATTGAAGATGTTGCAGAAGAAGTAGAAACTGTTGTCGTAGAAGGAGGAGTGGAAATTGTTGAAGCGACCGAAACAGTTGTTGAGGCAACCCCTGAAGAAATATCTTCTGAGACTACCGAAGAAAAAACCGAATAATAAATTAAATATAATTTCTAAGTTTTAAATTAGATAGATATGTTTACTGTAAAATTTGTAGGCGGTGCAAAAAAATCTTTCCCCGTAGAACAATTAAAAATTGATCAATCTGATCTTACCATTCACGAATTGATTAATTTACTATTGGAATTAAAACCTGCAGATGCCCCTAAACTTGATACTGATAATGTTTTGATTGCAATTAATGGTGCTGATTCTTCTGTAATGGATGGCAAATTTACAATAATACAAGAAAATGATCTTGTAAGTATAATCCCTGTAATTCATGGCGGTGCGTCAAAAAAAATTAATTTCGAATTTTCTAAAAAATTAATTCAGGTTGTCGAAATTAAAGGGCAAAAATCAATTAATGTGAAATTTATAGATGACCTAAGAAAAAAATATCCTAAGATCATCCTTCAGGCTGTATCTAGTAATTATATTCTAAATAACTATCATTTAAAAAAAATTATTTCATTATCTATTGAATCTGAAAAAAATAATATCTTACTTTCAAATAAACTTGAAACTGATATTCTGATGAGATTTGCTTTAACTACACAAATTTCTGATGCAATTAAAAATGCTGGAATTAAATTTAACATCAATTTTGCCATTATTGCAATTGGAAACAAAAAGACTCTAAATTCACTGTATCTTGAATTAAAGCCACTATCTAGTCCAATGTTTTTAAAAAACAATGAGTCTTTTCTAAAGAAACAATTCAAAATAACAACAAAACATACTAGTTCAATTATTTCAAAAAATCCTTTGGCTGATATTTTAGTTGAAAAAGCTTCTGTGTTACTCTGACATACTTCGTTTAGTTTTTTCTGTACTCAGAATATCTGATTTTTTTAGAATGGAAATACCTGTTCTGTTGCCTAAAATTTCAATTAATAGAATTCTATCTGGGAATTCTAGAGAAACCTTGTTTTTAATATTATTGGCAATTTTTGTAATGATTTCTTTACTTGATAAATCTGAATTTCTTTTTTCAATTAATATTCTATATGTCTCCTTATCTAAAATTTGATTTGATAATTCTGTAACACCTTTTTCAATTTCTTCGATTTTTGATTCAACAACTTTCTGTATTGGGATTATTCTTTTGCAATATCTAACACTCCATGGTTCATCAAGAAGCATTTCTTTGATTTTTCTTACAACCTCTATAGGCTCAAGTTTTGTTTCAGCAGTTAAAATGCCTGACATGTTAGTAATTGTAACCTTCCCATCGGAGTCCCCCAATTCATCTAGAATATCTATTAATTCCTCCTCTGTTTCTGGTTCAAGGTGCCTAGGACAGGTAATTATTAGATTCATGATTGTAAAATTTTCTCTTTAGTTAAATAACCTTCCCGGATTATTTTGATTTCCTCATTTTCTATTTCGATGATTGTGGATTCACCTTTACTTGCAATGATGCCACCATCAATAAAAATATCATAGGTTTCTAATTTTTTCAAACATTTTTCTGGATCTGTATGTGGCAAATCTCCGGAAATGTTTGCACTAGTTCCTACTAGAAAATTACATTTTTTTAATAATTCTAGTGTACACTTATGATTAGGAACTCTGATAGCAATTTTATTTTCTAAATTCAATGATTCTTTAATTTTTTTATCTGTAACTTTCAAAATTACTGTTAGTGGACCGGGCCAAAATTTTTCAACAATTTTTTTAGTAAATTGATCAAATTCAACTATTTTTTCAGCTGTTTTTATCGAATATGTTAAAACTGGAACTGATTTCATGGTATCTCTTGATTTAATTTCATAGATTTTTTCTACTGCTTCTTTGTTGTATGGATTGCATCCTATTCCATAAACTGTATCTGTTGGAAAAATAACAATTCCTCCATGATTGACTATTTGTGAAGCTTTCTTTATGCCTTCTTTGTTACAACTTACTTTCAATACCTCATCATCATTTTTTTCTTTAATTATCATTTTCATTTGAATAAGTTTTTAACAGTTTAGCCATCTCTTTGAAAAGTATGTCAACCACAAATTATGAAGATAATGACTTTGAAGATGATTTTGATGATAATTTAGATGGATCTGAAGAAGCGACAGATTAGATACTTAGTCCAAAATCATTTGCAAAGTTTGTAAATGTATAATATGCTTGTAAAAACTCTCTACCTGGTTCACTAATTTTATATTTGTTTGAACCTTGATTACCTGTTTTTTCTAAAAGCCCTTGTGATACTAGCGTTTTCAAAATAATCGAAATTCTTGAATGTGAAATATTGGCTTTTCTAATTAGATAAGTAACTGATGCTCCATCTTCGTCTTGTAAGTCGTCTCTTGTTGTTGCTAGAATATCCCCGATAATTTTCATATGTGTTCTATATTCAGCCATTTGTACACTTGATAACTATTTTAATTTCTATGAGAGGACACTGATATTTTCCAATATACTAAAAAGATAAAAGAATTTGACAAATTTAAAATCATTCTAAATTTTGAGCCTGAAAAATAATTATTCTAAATCACCATTAAATTTTATTTTGGTTAAAGGCACTTTACTTACTGGAATGAATAATGCTATCAGTCCTCCAATTTTGATAATCATTGATGCTGAGTATAGTATTGATTCAGGGAATACAAATGAATACCAACCCACAAATTCTCCTAATGCTAGAAGTCCCAATCCTACAGAAACTGAAATTGCTCCTTTGTTCTTATTATCAAAATACGATAACATTGTTTCAATTGCACCATATGCTAAGAGGATAAACGACACTGATCTGAAAATATGCTCTAACTGAACAGATGAAACTAGGAATAGCGGAATTATTCCTACTGATCTAAAGTAACTGGATTTTGGAAAGAATGATTTTATGCTATGTGAAAATGCAATAAAAAAATATCCAACTGTTTGAATTGCAATTCCTAAAGTTTGAATCCATCTTTCTACACTTCCTGTTTTTGTTACAAAGTCTTCTACCATGTATCCTGTCCATATGACAAAAAATCCTAGACTAATTGAAGAAAATGCAATTGTTAATCTAAATAATGTTGGACTTCCTGTATTTCTAAATCCAATATATGACATTATACCAATTACAAGTCCAACTAAAAATCCTATTAAGTTAAGAATATTTTCTAATAAAAATTCCAATGATGAATAGAATTATGTTTAACTAATTATTTTAATCTGATGAATCATTACACTATTTTGTTAATCCCATTCATCCAAAGAACCTGAAGTATGTCCTTCTGTACTAGATGCATAATCTCCTAAGATATCTGAATATTTTGACTCATTATGAGCTACAAATTTTACGTATTCTCCGTAACTCATATCCAAATCACAAGAATCACATTTTACAACTGAATAATCCATTGACAATTCTGCATTTTCTTTACATTTTGGGCATTTTATCTTCATGCCCACGTATCTCTTTGATAATTATTATTGTTTTACATTCAACAAAAGATAAAAGGAGTTTATTATTCTTAATTTTTATGAGTCGTACTTGCACAAAATGTAAGAATCCTATCCCGGATAGTGAAGATCTTGGAGTTGTTGCAGCAAAATATCCTACATGTAACAAATGTTGGGCTGAATGGAAAGAGTATCAAATCATGGTAATGAATGAAATGAAACTTGACATGTCTATGTTGGATCATAGAAAATTATTGAAAAAACATGAAAAAATCTTTGTAGGTGTATTATCTCCTGAAGGAGAAGTCATTGATTATACCAATGAAGATAATAGAAAACCTGATGAACCCCAGGGCGCCTAAAAATTCAAATGTTTTTTAGCATTTTCTGGAACAACTATCATTATTCTTCTTTTTGAATTTTCATCTAAGTTATTGATAATTTTTTTAATTGTATTTGCAAGAATTTGTTTCTCATTTTCTTCCAATGTCAAAAATATTTCTAGAATGCCATCTATGTTGAAAGCAATTAATTTTTGAGGGGAACTGGCAACTTCGGTGATATAAGCTGAAAATAATCCTTC
>CAJQMY010000058.1 GCA_905479565.1 uncultured Candidatus Nitrosopumilus sp. | reverse complement strand
TTGGATGCGACCAATGGACTTTACTGTTGGACAACCAGTTCCACTCTACAAGAACTCAGTCTTCGTCAAAGGTTGGACTGAATTAATCGATTAGATTAATTCATCAATTTTTAATTTCTTTTTATTATTTTAGATTTTAATGACACCCGATGTATCTTCTTTGATTTTAGGTTTTTTCATCAACCAAAACATAGCTACAAGGAACATTACACCTGGAACAAGGATCATGAATAGCATTAATTCATAATACATTGTTAGTCTTTGAGCCGGTTTTATATGATATGTTTCATGAGATGTTTTTTCAGGATTATCATAAACTGCAGTAGTAAAATCAACAGAACGCTGTTCTTTACTTTCAACTTCTCCAAACACAGTAACACTTTCCTCAGCTAAAATCGAAGGTGATTGAATTCCTTCTATTCTTATTATGATAGATCCAGAATCGCTAAAAACAAAATTTCTATAATCTCCACCAATTTGACTTAGTCCTTCATCTCTAAAAATTTCTTGTCCATTTTGAAATATTATAAAATTATATTTCATTTTTGCAAGGTTAGAATTTGTTTGTGGATAATAGAATTGATAAACAAATTAAGTTTTTTCATGAGATGTTATGACCGGAGGATCCCATGATAGATTTACTTCTATATTTCTATCTGGTGTATATTGTAACAAAGGAAATTCTAATTTTGCACCAGTTGCATCATGTGGATAATCGGGAATTTGTTTTTCTACAATTAAAATTCCTTCCATCCATGGATGAATCGTGCAATAATAAGAAAATGTACCAAAATCTTCAAATATGTATGACCATGATTCACCTGGCATAAATCTGCCACTATCGAAAATTCCATTTGATTTTCCAAAATTATCACTCATCCAACCAAATCTTCCTGAACTTTCTCCACTTGTAACAGTATGGCCTTCTTTATCATCATTATACCAAGTTACAGTATCACCTACAGTTACGAACAATTGAGGTGGATCATACCATACTTCTGCTACAGTATTTAGTTCTGGATTATATGCCCCTATTGGAATATCAATGATATACTCTTCAGCATATACAAAAGATGTAGAAGCTAAAATTACAAAAAGTATAGTTAACAGTAAAAATTTCATACTCTAAAGACAGAATTTAATTGATTAAAAACTTGAGGTTATTTTCAGTATTGTAATTAATCATTGAACCTAAATATCATAAACATAATGCAAGTCTAATTTATAATATTTTCATCATAAGAATTCTTTGTACTAGTCTTTCTTTTAACTTCAAAAATATCATAACCATATTTTTGTTTAATTTCAATAGAACAAAATTGAGAAAATTCGTATTCTTCAAAAAATTTTAGACTATTATACATATTAGTGCCAACTACTATACTATTTTTTGGACAAAATGAATTAATTTTAAAACATCGATTAACCGTAGGTCCAAAAATATCTGAAATTTTAGAAGTAGTACTTTCAGCTACTTTTACAGGTCCATATGTTACACTAATTTTGTAATCTAATTCACCTATATTTTTTGCATTAAGATCTTTTTTTAATTCATCATGAGATTTAATCATGGATAAACAACATTCTAAAACATTTTTCATTGCTGCAGTATCCGTAGAATGAATATTTGCAAATCTAAACATCAAAGCATCTCCAATATTTTTTACAACTTCACCTTTATGTTTAAGAATAATTTTAGCCATAAAATTAAGAAAAATTTCATACATTTTACTGACATCGTCATCTGATAATTTAGAAGATATTCTGGTCGAATCAGTCATATCAATTACACCTACACAATCATTTTCTTCATGTTGAGAGAACTTGAGTAGATTACCACCTGCAAGTTCTTTAATAATTTCTTCTTTCTCTTTAATTTCAATTAATGATTCTTCAAGTTTTTGTGCCATTGAATCAAATGCATGAGATAGTTCCCCAATTTCATCACCTGTTGTAATGTTTGTTCTTACATCAAACTTACCGCTTGTAATTTTATTTGCAGCTTTCTTAAGTTCGCGTAATGGTTTTGATAATGATTCTGCAGCAAAATATGCAACTAGTCCCATTAGCATTGTTATAAGTAAACTTGTAAGTAGAATTCTAGTTTGTAGAATTTTTATTGGTTCAACAAGTTCCTGTTCATCCATCTCTGCAAGTAAAACAATTCCAAATTCTGGCATACAATAAGACGATCCATATATTGGAATTCCCCTATAGTCAGGGTAAAATCCCACATGTTCTTTGCCTTCGTTAAAGCATGCCCTAACACCAACAGTATCTACTTGCTGTTCAAATACAGCATCTTCAAAAAATCTAGATTCAGATAACATCAAAAAATTATCATTTACAATATACACTTCTCCAGTTTCACCTAGTCCACTTCGATTAAGCAAAACATTATCAATTGATGCAGTCCTCATTTTTGAAATAATTACTCCAATTGGTTTATCTCCTTTTTTACTATCATCTGCAAACACTGGAGAAATAACAACTAATTTTTTAGTAGACTCTATTGATTCAAACTCAATGAATGATTCTTTTAATCCTCTTTGAAAAAATTCATTCTTAAGAAAATTTTCATCTGTATCACGACTAAGAGAAAAGAAAATATTTCCATTATTTCCAATTATCTTTGTATCTTCAAATCCAATTGAAAATCCAATTAATTCCTGAAAAGCTTGAACCTGAATTAAAAAATCCCTACGATTATTTTCTTTTAGTTCTTTTAATTTATTTTCAGGAATTTGATTCATTTCTAAAATCAATGATTGAATCATTGGATCGTTTGCAAGAATATTATTTTGTTCTAATCTTGATTTAAAAAGTAATTTTAAAGATTCTCCTCTAATATCAGACTCTCCATGTAATAGTTCTCCTCCCCGTTCTTTCAGAGTTTCAGAAGAATAATCTACACTAATGTAAGATATAATTCCTAATGCAAAAATCGTTACAAGCATTACAAGTAAAACAAGTTTTTTACCAAGATTAAATTTGATTGACATTTCTATTCCATATTTTCTTTATATGAATATCAACTTTTTTCATACATAATACCTATAATGATTATTCTAGTTTTGAGATTTTATTGCAGCATGAATAAAATTAATTATTTTCAAATAATCGGCTCTTGGCTCTGTACTAATCATAAATATTTCATTTGAGTTAATTGGAATACTAATCATCGTAACGAGTTCATATTCTGTAATTGATGATTTTTCAGAACCAATTTTATATGCCAAGTTAGTATAGAGATCTCTTTTTTGTAATGCATAATGAATAGACATATTTACCTCGTCACCAACCAATATTTTCTCAATATTTTCTTTATGTCCACCAGCAATCATCTCACCCTTACTATTTGCAACACCTGCAAATCTTACTTGAGAGTCTAGATCAAGTACTTGTTTTGATAATTTGTCATAGTCTACTGTCATTTATTACTACCATTGGATTTCTTTTTAAACAGTATTTCATCCTTTTCCTGTAAATCATCGTTATAATCATCCATCTACTATCTTTTTCATGTACAATTTTCAAAAAGAGTCTTATTTATGAGAAACTGTCATTATCAAGCTTAAAAATTGATTTTACTTCAAATTATTTTTAGAAAATCCAAATTTTGATGCCCATCCTTGTTTTTGTTTTTTGGCAGGTTTCAAAGAGAGATTATCTAGCATTGCATAGGTTATAGTAAATCCACGGCCAACCATAGTAGCATCTTTGATGTAGTTCTCTTTGTTTGATACAAATTCATCAGCTAAATCTTTAATTTTTTTAGTTTTGAGATCAAACAATCGTATTTTTTTACCATTTTCAAGTTTAATTATTGCATCACCACTTAGACTCTGAATAGAAAAATTCTCAAAGAATCTAATTGTTCCACCTTCTTTTAGTGAAATCTCAGAATCAAAAGTTAATTTTCCACCATAAAATAAAACTTCTCTTGCAGAAATTTTTACATCATCTTCAACATTCAAAACAATAACAGAATCAGCTTCAAGTAATACTGTATTTGCAACATTTTCTGCAATAATTTTTCCATTTAATGCAGATATGTGAGTTCTATGTTCTTGAATTTGGAAAACACCTACACGTACAGAATCTTCAATTTTAAATTTTCTTCCGTAAACATTTCCAATAACAATATTACCATTATCTGCTATAATTTTTGCACCGTTATCAATTTTGTATTTATTTTCTAATGGATTAATGAATTTAAAATCCCCATTGGTCAAATGGATATTTGTTTGAAATTCTTCTGTCCATGATGGACTAGTAATACTTCCTTGCATAATTATTGGGCCATCATAAGAAAAACTTCCTGCCATAAAATTTCCTTTAATTGATAAAGCACCAGTAGCCTTTCGTTCTAATTCAATTTCTCCAAGAGTTTTTGAACCAAACAATCTAGATGCAGTTATATTTGAATTATTCAAAGTAGCTGCCCATTCTTCAGCAATTTTCATTTCTTTGAATAGTTCTTGACCTAAAATTTGATTTTTTCTTCTTACATCAACCTCAGAATCACCAGAATACACTTTGGAATTTTTTAATTTTTCATAATCTGTTTCCGGATATTTTTTGCCAATTTTTAGATCATCATATGCTTGTTTAATTTTAATAAATTGTTCATTTTCACCTCCACGATCTGAGTGATATTGAAGGGCCAATCGTCTAAATGCATCTCTAATTTCTTTTTCAGTTGTACCCTCAACAATTTCTAAAATATCATAATTACTCTCCACCATAATCTACACCAAAGTTATTTTTTTAAATTCCTATACTTGTAGGTTATTAAACATAGAATATCAAGGATGTGGAAATAATAGAAAAAAGTCCAGATTGGACTACTTGACTACTAATACCGGAACAGCAGTTTTATGCATTACATAGTTTGATGTGCTTCCGAGAAACATCTCTTTTGCACCACCTAATCCTCTTGCACCTATTACGATCATGTCAAATTTTCCATTTTTAGCAAATTTGACTATTTCAGAACCAGTATTTCCGCCGCCAGTTTTGTATTTGAAAACAGCACCAGCCTTTTGAGTTTTATTCATAGCAGGACCAATAGCTTTTACAGCTTTTCTTTGTGCTTCTTCTTTCATTTTTGCTGTGTATTTGATTCCTGCTGCTACTGGCAAATGAAATACATAAAATCCTGTGATTTCTGAATCTCCACCTTTCGCAATTTCAATTGCTCTATCTAATCCTCTCATAGAATTTGATGAACCATCAAGAGGGACTAGAATTTTTTTGAACTTAGCCATAAGTTACAACAAAATTTATTCAATATAAGATTCATTGATGATTTTCAATATTGGAACTGTTCATGTTTATTAATTAAATGTCTAACTTAATCTAATTAAAAATAAAAATATAATTTAATGATTTTATTTATCACTCTAGATATGCAGTTACAAATTTTACAATAGTTGATGATCGTTAGAAGAAAATTATATAATTAATGCAAGATTATAATTGACTTATGGAATTATATCTGAGCGTATTTTCTTTAGACTAGTTTTTGTAATATTAGATACAATATTCATTAATCCAATACTACCTAGATGTTCTTTTAAAAAAATTATAAGATATCAAATTCTAATTAATTTTTAGACTTTGCAATTGCAATTATTGCAATTATAATTCCAATTATACCTGCTCCAATGCCAACATATTCCATATTGTTAGATTGATTTTTTTCTAAATTGTTTATTGATTCTTTCATATCACCAACATCTTCAATCAATGCAGTATGTCCATCAATCATTTGTGTAATTGTAATATCAGATGGTTCAGGAAATTCAATATAAGCACGTTCAGAAACTTTAGGAGGATGCATGGATAAACTAATTGAGGTGTCAACAATTGTTCCTAAAATATTTGCTTGATAAAATCCAGAAACAGTTGGGTTTACAAAAGCATAATATTTTCCTGGAATATTATGATCAGGAGATAAAGGAAGCATGATATTTTCATCTTTAAAAATTAATTCCATTTTAACGGTTTTTCTCAAATCTGGAATTCCATTCTGAAATTTTTGAGATTCTGCACATTTGAGTGCTTCAGGAATTTCTGGGCATGCTATTAGTGGACTAACGTAGAATTCTATTGCATTAGTTTCTCCTGATACCACAGGTTCATTCATCCAACCAATTTCTACTCTATATTCACCTACAACATCGACAGTATGACCATATGCAATTCCGGATAAACCCGGAATGATTAATAAAAATAATAAGAATAATTTTAATTGCATATTAAAAAAACTAAATTTGATTTTAAAAATGTTTTACTAATTTTCATGAGATCATTAGTGTTTGTACCAATTATGCATCTGCATACATCGAAACTTCCCAGGCTGTAGGAGTTTGTGCAAATGCAGTGTATTCTTTATATTTTAGTTCTGAATATGCATCTAGAAAATCTTTTGTAAAAACATCTATTAAGAAATTCGAATCACTAGACAGAGAATCTAATGCATCTTTCAAAGATACAGGTAAAGATCCAATATTGTACTCTCGTTTCTTTTCTGTAGAAAGCTTATAGACATTTTCTTCAACTGGATCACCAGGATCAATTTTATTTTTGATTCCATCTAATCCTGCAAGCAATAATGCAGCTTCTAAAAGATAAATATTCGCAGTCGGATCAGGTACACGATATTCAATTCTCTTAGTTTTTTCTTGGTTTCGATTATACATTGGAACTCTAATAGCTGTAGAACGGTTTGCTAAGCCCCAACAAACATTAACTGGTGCTTCAAATCCAGGAACAAGACGTTTGTAAGAATTTGTAGTAGGATTTGAAATTGCACATAATGCTGATGCATGACTTAAAATTCCACCAACATAATATCTACCAATTTGGCTCATTTGTGCTACATCATCATTTTGATCATACATTTCATTCCTATTTTCATTCCATAAACTTTGATGTGTGTGCATAGCAGATGCATTATCACCAAAAATTGGTTTTGGCATAAAGGTCGCAACTTTATTTTTTCTTTTAGCTTTAACTTTTACTAAATTTTTAACTGCAATAACATTATCAGCCATAGTAATCATTTCATCATAAACTAAATTAATTTCACATTGACCAGAAGTGGCAACTTCATGATGCTCAGCCTCAATTTTTATTCCAAAATAATTGTATAAATCTTCACAAACATCTTTCCTAAAACCATTAAGAGTGTCTTTTGGTTGTGATGGATAATATCCTTCTTTGATATCAATTGCAGTACTCACATTTCCTTTTGCCCAAGGAGATTCTTTAGATTCAATTGAGTAACCTGAGCCTCCTCCAGAATGAGTTGCCGCATATGGAGATGGGTAAACATTGATTGCATCAAAAACAAAAAATTCTATCTCAGGACCCCAATTAGTATGAGTTAGTCCAAATTCTTTTAGTTTCTCTGATGCTTTGAAAGCTATACCTCTAGAATCTCTAGTATATCTTGATTCTTTGTTTATACTTCCATCATAAAGATCACAAAAAATTCTTGCATTTTTTCTATTACCTGGATCATAGTCATTAGGAAGAATTTTAAATGAGTTTGGATCAGGCATTAAAACCATATCAGAATTATTTACAGATTTAAAGCCAACAATTGAACTAGCATCTAATTTTTCAAGACCATTAACAAAGCTATTTTTATCAATTGCATAGCTTGGCATTCCAACATTATGAAGTTCACCGAAAATATCTACAAACCAAAAATCTATGAATGATATGTTTTCATTTTTAATAATCTGTAATACTTGATCTGAATTCAATTGATAATGATTCTAAATTAGTTTACTAATGTTATCTTGTAAGTTAGAGTTGTCAAGTTAGTCAGGTTAATTCTAAGATTCAGGATAATCTTCAATTGGATATGTTGCTTTGAAATTTTTCATTTCTTCGTCAAAAAAGAATTTGTCAGTAAGAGCAGGTGTTAAATCATCTAACCAAATTGCATTTTTATCATATTTTGCAAAGAATGGGATTTGAACCCAATCAGGGTTTCTACCCTGTAAAAATCTCAAAACAATTACTTTTTGATCACTCAGATTTGCAGTTCCAATAACATGCACTTTTCCTGGAGTTGTAGACATACTTGGTCCACGAACAGTTCTAGCTAGTCCACTAACTGAAGAATATGCCTTTTTAAAAATTTCATATGCTTTGACTAAAGGAATTCCAAAGTAGTGCTGGGCACCAGTATCTCTAACTACAAACATGTAGTATGGAATACATCCAAGTTGAACTTGTTTAGTCCACATTTTTGCCCACATTTCTGCATCATCATTGATATGTGCTAATAAAGGAGATTGAGTTCTAATTTGTGCACCTGTTTTTCTTACTTCATTAATTGCATTTTTTGCTGCATCAGTAGATAATTCGTTTAAATGATTAAAGTGAGCCATAAATGCAAGATGCAAACCATTATTGGTAATTTTTTTAAAAATATCTAACATTTCTTGAGAATCTGAATCTGTTAAGAACTTGTATGGCCAATACGCTAGTGCTTTTGTTCCAATTCTAATCGTTTTAAGATTTGGAAGTTTAGCATCAATTAAAGCATCAACATATTTTGAGAAAACTTTTGCTTTCATTATCATTGGATCGCCACCAGTAAAAAGCACATCAGAAATTTCTGGATGTTCTCTAACATATCGAACTAATTGCTCTCCTTCTTGCATAGCAAATTTCATTTCATCCATGCCAACAAATTGTGGCCACCTAAAACAAAAGCTGCAATATGCATGACATGTTTGACTTTGACTAGGAAAAAATAGACAGGTTTCTTTGTATTTATGTTGCATTCCATATAATTTAGTACCATCTTTCAATGTTGGAACATTAAGCTCCATTTGACCTGCAGGATGTGGATTTAATTGTAAACGAATTTCATTTGCAATTACAGTAATTTCTTTTTTATCTAAATTATTTTTTAAAGCAATCTCCATTTTTTTATAATGTTCTGGTTTTAACATTCCTCTTTGAGGAAATGTCAAGACAAAAATTGGATCATTTGGAATATTATTCCAATCAATTAATTGTTCAACAACATAATTATTTGCTTTAAATGGTAAAACATTTCCTACAACTTCCATTTCAAATTGAATTTCTTCACTAAGATTTTGAATTTGAGGAAGATCACGAAAATTTGATAATGTATAGGATTTTAACGATGGTGCACCACTCCATACTGATTCTTGCTGGGTCATTTTGTAATTATTACATTTACCCTTGATAAAAGTTACAGATTATTTAGGCATGGAAATTTTTAACTTGAAATAATCGTTTAATATTTAAAAAATAATGATAATATGGGTTAACCTTTGTATTCTAGAACATGTGTTTGATTAGAATGGTGATTATGTGTGGCTGAGGAAGACCTAACACAAATTCCAGTTGGAGAGTTGGAAACCGTTTCACAGCTTTTAACGTCAAATGAATCAATTCAAATAGCATTTTCTGTAATGATTATAGGAATAATCGGTATAGTTGTAGGTTATAGACAATTATCACGTTGGGTCGGTTCTCAAAAAATTTATTATCAAAAACCACATTTGGCACGATTTGTGCGTAGAGCAATCCTGCCATTTTTTGCAATTGCACTAATTACTGCAATTAATGTACATATTCAAACTGGACTTTTGTTTGAAGAGAACTTGTCAATAGTTGAAGATGAATACATATCTCCTGCAGAAACATTTGCAAAAATTCTCAATACATTTAATATTTTGGTAATTGGTTATACAATTTCTCATCTCATCCCAATTTCCCTTAACAAACGTGATAAAACCAAGTTGGAAAAAGCAGATTTTGATGCATGGTTTGAAATGAGAGGATTCAGTGATGACTTAGATGATTTATTTCATAAATTATACACCTGGGTTCCACCCAAAACTACTCCGGAAGATATGGAAGAAAAAGAATTCAAAGAATTGCTAAAAACAAAAGAAGGCATGTTGCAATTGGAACAATTCCGAACAATTAAAGGAAATCCAATTGGAGGATATGAAAAATTAGTTGATAAACCATTTGAGGATTGGAAAAAATCAGAACGAAAAAAATATGAAAAATATTATCAAAATTGTATTACTGGTAATAATCAATCTGGGAGAAAATTAAAGCCAGGTGCTAAACCTGATGAAATTTTTCCAATTGATGTATGGAGAGAAGAAAAGCGAATATATGGTTATGAACCAATTATTCCAAGTTCTCGTCCTCCAGGATATGCAAAAAAGAAACAAGAAGGTATTCCAAAATCTGCAAAACAAATTATTCCAATAGGGATTTTTCTTGTAACGATTTTAGGAGTTATTGCTTGGTGGGGTGTTGATTTGATTTATCTTGCAACAGCTACAGGAGGATTAGCAATTGGTTTGGGATTAGCATTACAAGAAACTATGCAAAATTATTTTGCCTATATTCTAATTAGAAAAGATAAGATATTTGTCGAAGGTGAGCGTATAAAACTGGACACAGGATATAATGGATTTGTACACAAAATTACGCCTAGAGTTACATATGTTCGTGATGCATTAAACGAATCAATTGCAATAATTCCAACAAGGCAACTGGTCACTGCACAGGTAATCAACTATACACAGGGAATAAAGATGGTACCTGCAATTGTAGATGTAGGAGTTTCTTATCTTAATGATCCTAAACAAGTTTCAGCTATTTTAGTCAAAGTTGGTAAACGTGCAATGAAAGAAGTAATTGATGGTAAAGGTAAACACCTCATTAGACAAATGCGATGTCCATACTTGAAACATAATCAACCAAGTTGTGGTTGTGATAAAGATATTCATGTTGATATTAATCAACCAATTGTAAGATTTAACAAATTCAACGATTCAGCATTAGATTTTATGTTAGTGGTTTATGTCAGAGATTACGGAGCCCAATTCAAAACTAAAACCGACATTAGAATGATAATGTATGAAGAATTTAAGAGATATGATATTAGAATTCCATGGCCAATTAGGACAGTATACCAGGGAGATGAAAAACGAGAACAAGAAGAGATCAACAAGTTAGAAGATCAAAGAAACAAGGCCATTGACGAATATGGTATAGGTGATATTGCTCGCGGTGGTGACGGAGATGAATAATCTTCTCAAAAACTTAAGAATCCCATTAATTGACATTTCTTATTGAGTAAATTATCCATAATTGCAGGAAAATCTTCTGAGGATATAGCAAGAAAACTATCTAGAAGAATAAAAGCAAATTTTGTAGAATCACAAATAAGAGTTTTTGAAGATGGAGAAAGTAAGATTACTCTCAGTGGAAAAATATCGAAGAAAAAATCTATTATTGTACAATCAATTTATCCTCCAGTTGATACAAATCTAATTCAAGCATTATCACTTATTTCAAAAGCTAAAGAAATATCATCAGAAGTAATTGCTGTAATTCCATATATGGGATATGCAAGACAAGATAGAGAATTTTTACCAGGTGAAATTGTGACAATGAAAGTTCTTGGTAAGTTGTTTAAAGGAGCTGGTGCATCAAAAATTATTGTTATTGATATTCACAGTATGATTGGATTAAAACATTTTTCTATTAAAACAAAAAATGTTTCTGCAATTCCCGAACTTGTACGATATGTCAAGAAATTGAGGCTAAAAAATCCACTTGTAATATCACCAGATCATGGAGGAAAAGAGAGGGCAAAGGAATTTGCAAAAAAATTAGGTACAGAGTATATTGCATTAGAAAAAAAAAGAGATAAAAAAACAGGTAAAGTTCAGATTAAAACAAAGAATCTAAATGAAGTTGCAAACAGAGACTTGATACTAGTTGATGATATGATTAGTACAGGAGGAAGCATTGTAAAAGCTGCCCAATTTCTTAAAAAACAAAAATGCAAAAAAATCTATGTTGCATGTACGCATGCACTTTTAATCAATAATGCTGAAATAAAAATCAAAAAAGCTGGCATTACAGAAATTATTAGCTCAAATACAATTCCAGGTAAAACATCCATTGTAGATGTTTCTGAGACCATTGCAAAGGTAATTTAATTATGCCAGAAAGTTTTTTTGTTTTATCTAAAGATTATCTAGAACTTGCAATAGATGAAATCACAGCAATAGCAAAAATGTATGATAGATTTTCTAAAATAAAAATAATTTCTAATTTGGTAATTATTCAGTCTAAAACAAATGTAGATAAAATAGCAAGACGTGCTACATTTGTAAAAACTTCAGGGCAAATTTTAAGAAAAATGTCAGGATTATTTTTAGATGAAGAAAATATTGGAGTTTTAAAAAATGCAAAAAGTTTTGTTTGTAGGGTAATTAATTTATCATCAAACCAATTCAATGTTCCAGAATTAGAGAGTTCTATGGGAGACATGATATCAAAATTTTCTCATGCAAAAGTAAATTTAGAAAATCCAACAATTACAGTATATTTAATTTTTACAAATAATGAAAACTTTTTTGGGTTTTCAAAACGAACTAAAGAACAGATAAGACCAAAAAAGATAAAGAAATACCCTCATGAATTAGATTGGAAACTAACCAGAGTAATGATTAACTTGATTGGAATAAAAAAAGGAGAGACCATATGCGATCCATTTTGTGGAACAGGTACTACGCTGCTTGAGGCAGAATCTATGGGTATTCACGGGATAGGGATAGATTTTGACAAAAAAATGTGTGAAATTGCCAAAAAAAATCTCAAAATTAACAATTATCATTCAGAAGTTTTGAACTCAGAATTTCATGAATTATCAAAAATATCCGAAAAATTTGAAGGAATTGTAACTGATTTACCATATGGAACAGCATCCAAAACATCAGAAAAACCCCAAGAAATTTTGAAAAAATTTTTCTCAATACTTCCTAAACGAAAAAAAGTGGCAATTATGTACAAAAAAGAAATGGATTTTAACTCAAAATTAAATGGATTAAAAAAATATCATATCTATAGGCATAAAAGCTTGACAAGAACAATTTTGATAAAATGAAACTTGTATTTTTAGGCACTTCTGCTGCCCAACCCACTGAAAATAGAGGGTTGTCATGCATTTGTCTAGAAAGAGATGGCGAAATCCTAATGTTTGATGCCGGAGAAGCTTCTCAAATATCATTTATGAAATCGAGTTTGGGCTGGAATAAAAAAATGAAATTATGTGTTACACATATGCATGGTGATCATTGCGTAGGAATTTTAGGATTATTACAAACCATGTCAATGCAAAATAGAACTGAAACATTAGAAATTTTTGGACCAAATGGGATTGAAGAATTTATTGCAGCAAACATCAAAGTGCTAAATTTTAGATTATCATTTCCTATTTTAATTACTATCATCAAAGAAGGAAAAATATTTGAAGATGAAAAATTTTCTATTCATGTGTGTAAGGCAAATCATTCAATAATATCTTTCTCATATTTGGTTGAAGAAAAAGATAAACCTGGAAGATTTAATCTGGATAAAGCTAATCAATTAGGAATTCCTGAAGGAAAATTATGGAGTGATTTACAAAAAGGCCAAGAAATTACAATTAATGGCATAACAATAAAACCAGATCAAGTATTAGGTGAAAAACGTCCAGGTAAAAAAATTGGAATTTCTGGCGATACAATGCCAACCAGAGAATTGGAAAAATTTTTTGAAAATTGTGATTATCTAGTATTTGATTCGACATTTTTGGAAGAAGAAAAAGACAGGGCGCAAGAAACATGTCATTCTACTGCAAAACAAGCCGCAACATTAGGAAAAAATTCCAAAGTAAAAAATTTGGTTTTAACACATTTTTCAGCTAGATACAAAAATGAAGAAGGACATTTGAAAGAAGCTAAAGAAATTCATGATTCAGTAATCACTGCAAAAGATCTCTTAGAAATAGAAATTAAATGAAATGTTTGAATCAATCAATGATCAAATTAAAAAACATAAAAAAATTGTTTTTGTAACGGGTGCTGGAATTTCACAAGAAAGTGGAATTCCCACGTTTAGAGGAAACGACGGGTTATGGCGAAACTATGATCCAATGAAGCTTGCTACTGTTGATGCATTTTATGAGAATCCTAAATTGGTATGGGAGTGGTATAACGAGAGAAGAAGCAATATTTTCCAGGCACAGCCAAATCTCGGACATAATGCAATTGTTGAACTTGAAAAGTATGCTCAAGTTGTGGTTCTGACGCAAAATATTGACGGATTACACAAAAAAGCTGGAAGTTCAAACGTTTTAGAGTTGCATGGGAGTATTGTAAGAATCAAATGCTCTGTTTGTGATTACAATGAAGAAATTTTGACTGAAATTCTTGATTTTCCACCACTTTGCAAATGTGGAAATATACTAAGACCAGATGTAGTATGGTTTGGCGAATCATTACCACAAGACGTATGGCAAAATGCTATTGAATTTGCAAGTCAGTGTGATTTAATGGTCATAGTAGGAACTTCACTTGTAGTATCTCCAGCAAATACACTTCCCCTATATGCAAAACAAAATAATGCAACATTAATTGAAATTAATCCAGAAAATACAGAATTGTCAGAAAAAATGAATGAAGTTATTAGAAATACAAGTGCAGAAACTTTACCAAAGTTAATTTCGTTATTTAAAAAACAAATCATAACTGAGAAAGGAAACCGTTGATTTTGGTATCAAAAAAATCTTCTGGATTACAAACTAATGAAGTAACTATTCCATAATCTTCATGTTCTACAATCATATCTACGCAATATGAAAATTCTATTGTATCATTTACATTTGTATCAAACTTTGAAATAAAAAAAATGCCAGAAGAAATTTACTTCAAAATGGTTCTAATGATTACATTAATGCTTTTTATTTTTCCACTTATACCAACATATTAAAATAAAATGTCATTATTTGATTGTTGTTTAGTAGATAAAGAAAGAGTCCAAAATATTTTTGAAATAATGTTTTGAGATGAAACATCATTGAATGATGATTAACCAGTTAAATTAGAATTTAAATTGACAGTAAAAATATTTTGAATTGATTCGATTAAATTAAAATTTAAAATTTCTTCGTTTATTGTTTTTTGAGATGATTCCTTTGCTTTAGAAATTTTATCGGATATTTTATCTCCAGCATTACTAATTTCAGTAGACATTGATTCGCTTGTTTTATCTACGATCTTATCAATTGATGAGTCAATTCTTAATTCTACTGAATTAGAAGCCTTTGAACCAAAAATATCTACATCATTTTTGAGAGAATCAAGTACAGTTGCCGAAGTTGTAGGAAACAGGTTATCAATTTCATTTGAAAATATCATCCCACCTAGAACTACAATGCCTGTAATTATACCTAGTTTAATGAACATCATGAAATAATTTAAAAAAACAGATTTTAGATTCAAACTAAAAAAAATAGTCAAAAATAAGTAAATTTTCTTAGCTAATTTTTAGCTGTTTTAGCAGGAAATCCAATCAATTATTCCATCAATGTTTGATGAATTCAGGATTACCTTAATTGGTCCAAGAGGAGATTCTTCTGCTTCATCACATATTACAGCTTGATCTACAAAAGCTGCTTGTTTATTTAGCAAAAACCAGGTAGTGTTTCCATCTAGATTGTTTTCTAAGTTGCGCGTATAGCTTTTCTGAGATCGCGTGAATACAATAGATTCGTAAATTTTTTCTAAAGATCTTAATTCATTTGATTGTGCTTTAATTAAAAAAATTTCATTATTTATGGTTGAGTGTGGAAAAATATTAGAAACTGCCTGTATGACTTTATCAGAATCTTCTGACAAAGTTACTGGACAAACTATTTCAATTTTACAATTAATGTTTGGAATTTTCATTCTAACCATTTTTGAATAATTTTAAAAGTTTGTTCGATCAATTCTTCTTTTGTTTTATCAACATTAGATATCGCATCATCAGAAAGTGCAATAGAATTGCTAACACCAACTCCTAATTCACGATTATCTCTTTCTTCGAAATGTTGTTTTGTTTGAGGATCATCCGATCTTCCTCTTTTTTGTAGGAAAACAAATCTAGTATCAGCAGAAGCATGAACTGCCAATAGTTTTACTGTACCATATTTTTTTAGTACTTGAATTTCTTCATTAGATCTAATTCCGTCAATCAAAATTACATTTGAAGTTGAAGATTCGATTTGTGATTTAACTAATTCGGCTATGGCACCAGGACCATTTTTTTCTCTTAACTCAAGCATAAGTTTTCCTAAATTTTCTCTAGTTAATTCTAAATTTCTTCTCTTAGCTTCCTCTCTCACGGTATTTCCCATATTGATTATTTCGTAATCTTTAAATTGCAACCCCTTTGCAATAGTAGATTTGCCTGCTCCAGGCATTCCTGTTAAACATACAATTAGTTTTGTCAACATATATCAAAAAAAGGGCTCGTCTATGAAGCTACCGGAAATAATTATAAACATACTTCAAAAAATATCATAATGCGTATCTTTGTAGCAATTGAAATTACAAATAATCATATGATAAATTTAATTAAGGAATTTCAAGAAAATATCAATATTGATGCCAAACCCACGGAATCAAAAAACTTACATTTTACTTTACAGTTTTTAGGAGAAATTTCAGAAGAAATTACTCAAAAAATTATTCAGTCTCTTAACACAATCAAATTTTCAAGTTTTGATGTAAATCTAAAAGAAATTGGAGTATTTCCCAAGCCTAAATTTCCAAGAGTGATTTGGATTGGAACAGATGAAGTTGGAGGAAATATGCTAATTCAACTATCCAAAAAAGTGGAAAAAGTGTTAGAACCACTGGGTTTTTTTTCAGATAGACCATTCAAACCTCATATCACAGTATTCAGAATTAAAAAGAAGATTGGAGATATATCAGGAGAATTGGAAAACCATAAAATGATAAATTTTGGAACACAAAAAATATCAAATATTAAATTGAAAAAAAGTGTGCTTGCCGCAGGTGGATCGATTTATTCAGATTTATTGGAGATTAGTGCAGAAAAATGAATCAAATAATTTCTAAGATTTCTAAAACTGTAATACCTTCAAAAATAACAAAAAGATCAAAAAAGGAAATTGCAGAAATGGCTTTTAGTTTAGTTGAAAAAGAAATTAAAAAATACTCAGAAGTGATAGAACTAGAATTTGGCGGATCATTCGCTAAAGGAACTTGGTTAAGCAAAGATGCGGATATAGATATATTCATTAAATTTAAAAAAAATGTATCTGAAGAAAAATTTGAAAAAATTTCTAAAAAAATTGGATTTGATTCGTTGAAAAAACATTCTCCTTATATTAGATATTCTCAACATCCATACGTCGAGGCTAAAATTAAAAATACCAAGATCAATGTTGTGCCATGTTATGATGTAAAAATTGGAGAATGGAAAAGTGCTGCAGATAGATCACCATTTCATACAAAATTTATGAAAAAATCATTAACACCAAAAATGAGAAATGAAGTACGAGTTTTAAAGACATTTCTAAAATTAAATGGAATCTATGGTGCAGAAATAGCAAAACAAGGATTCAGTGGATATATTTCAGAAGTTTTGATTTTAGAATTTGTGAGTTTTGAAAATCTAATAAAATCAATTTCAACAATTAATGAAAATCAAGTCATTGGAAAAACAAATAAAAAATTCGATACATCAATCGTAATAATTGATCCCATAGACAGCAATCGAAATTTAGCTGCTGCTATTTCTGATGAAAATATCGGAAAACTTATTCTTATTTCAAGGGCGTTTAAAGAAAAACCATGTCTAGAATTTTTCAAGACTAAAAAACCAAAAATATCAAATAAATTTTGGAATAATTTATTGGTTGTAAAATTTGATTTCAAAGCTAGAAGTCCAGATATCATATGGGGGCAAATCAAAAGGGCAACTTCAACATTGTCTACACAACTAGAATTAGGAGGATTTACTGTACTGAGAAGTAAATCTCACACAGATCAGCAAAAAGAAGCCTATCTCCTGTTCTTTTTGGAGTCTACAAAAATCAGTGAAATCTATTCCAAAAGTGGGCCTGAATTTTTTAGAAAAGATAGCACCCATAGTTTCATTGCTAAAAATCTTAAAAACGCAGAATTGATATGGGTTGGAAACAATAGAAAAATAATCTCTTTAGAAAAAAGAAATCATACTGATGCAGCAAATTTTATGAAAGAATTTTTAAAGAAAAATCTTCAGGCAGGCATACCAAAAAATCTTCAAAGTGATTTTAAACGAGGTTTCACAATATCTGTAGGAAACAAAAATCTAAGTAAATCAATTAAAGAGGGAGCAGCTGAATTAATTTCAATAGATGGCACACTCCTTCATTTCAATTAAGAAATTTTTAGAAGAACCATATTCAAACATCATAGGATATCCAAATGCGACCAGTCGTCAAATTAAATCAAGAATAAATGAATTAGAAAAATTAAAAATTAAATCAATTTCTTTAACAGGGCCTACCACATTAGGAAGTTTGGCAATTTTAGGAAAAGGATACGTTGGTGTTGTAGTAATTGCAAAGAAAGGTAACAAAGAAGTTGCCCTAAAAATTAGAAGAACTGATTCTCCAAGAAAAGATATGAAAAATGAAGCAGCATTGTTAAAATTAGTTAATTCAGTCAGAGTCGGTCCAAAAATGATTGATGTTAGCAAAAATTTCTTGGTCATGGAATATCTAGAGGGGGAGAAATTTAGTAATTGGATTGAGATGTTGAAGGGAGTTGGAAGTGCAAAAAAATTAAAATCAACAATAAAAAGTGTGTTAGAGGATTGTTATAGACTAGACCAAATGGGATTTGATCATGGTGAGTTAAGTAATATTTCAAAACACGTTATTGTAGGGAAAACAAAATCCTCTCTGATTGATTTTGAAAGTTCAAGTACCAAGAGAAGACCATCCAATGTTACGTCAATCACTCAAGCCTTTTTCATTGGATCAGGAATTTCCAAAAAAGCTCAAAAAATTTACAAAAACTCGCCTAAAGAAAAAATTATTGAAGCACTGAAATTATACAAACAAGAAAAATCACAAGAAAATTTTGAAGAATTGCTCAAAATTCTAAAATTATAATGGGATCGGCAGGATTTGAACCTGCGACCACTAGTCCCCCAGACTAGTATCATACCAAGCTAGACTACGATCCCTCGCTTCAGAGGCACAAAATGAAATTATTAAATTGTCCTATTGACAAACAGAACTAATGAAACTTTGTAATATTTGTCATAAAATTTCTGCTACAGATCAAGATCATCTTGATTGTGTTCAAAGAAGAAGTATAGAATTAGAAGCTGAAGATTTTAAAAACGACATTCCAGAAAAACTCAATCTTTCAAAGAATACTCAAGAAATAGACGTAGGAGTTAAAGCGATTTTAGAGCATCTTTCGAAAAGTAAGGACTCAGACGATTAAACTAAAACCATTTTGATAGTCTTTCTTTTTCAAATTCTATTTTTTTAGAAAGATTGTCAGTTGTTGACTCTGTAAGATTTGTCAATGGTTTTGATTGTGAAAACATATCAACTTCAATTACAGACGCAGTATCCCTACCAGATTCAATAAAACATCCTCCTTTTCCATCAAACAATGCAGATTCTTCTTTGGATTGGATTTTTGCAATAATGTTTTGTGCTACTGTAATACCTTCGCCTTCCGCAAAAATTCCGGCTTTTGGAACCGACATTTTTTCTGCAACAATTAAACTAGTTACATCACCTACTGCAAAGACATCTTCAATTGGTGTTTTGCAATCCCTGTCTATTGGAATAAATCCAGATTCTTTAGCTAAACCAGAATCATAAATTACTTTAGGAGCAATATGTGGCGGAATAGCTAAAAGTATGTCAAAATCAGCTTCACTTTCTTCAAAAATTAATTTTTTAGACTCAACGGATTTTATTTTACATGAATTATGAAAAACAATTTGTTCGGAATTTACTAGTTCAAAAATCTGTTTACTAACTTCAGGTCCGGCAGCTGGTAAAGTAATAGGGGCAGGACTGTAAAAATCAATTTGCACAGAATCACGGATTCCTCGTTTTCGAAGCATAGAATCTATCAATAAACTAGCCTCAAATGGTGCTGGAGGACATTTGTAAGGCATTCCCATTATGGAAATTGCAATTTTTCCAGACTCAATACTCTCAAGTTTTTCACGTATTTCTAAAAGTTGATTATGATCATAAAGATTGAATCCATTTTTTTCTAATCCAGGAATTTTTTGAGGAGCTAATACTGCACCCATTGAAATAATTAGAAAATCAAAAGAAATTTCTTTAGTTTTTGTTTTTACACTTTTATTTTCAAAATTAATTGATAAAATTTCGTCTTTAATGAAATCAATTTCTTTTTTTTGTAATTCGTTTAATGATCCAATTGAATTATCAAAAGTACGGGTCCCATTTATGATCCATAACTTTGCAAATCCCACCATAAACCAATCTTTTTTATCAATTACAGTAATTTTTACCTGTGATGACGGTAATGTGTTTCTTAATTCATTAGCAGCTGAAAGCCCACCAAAACCTCCACCTAAAATTAAAACATGTGGAATATTTGCCAACTTAAAGTGCTTGAGTTGTAGGTCGTATCAAAATTTCATTTACATTAACATGTGATGGAGAATCAACTGCATACAAAATTGCGTTTGCAATGTCTTCTGCTTGTAATGCTTCCATTTTCTTGGCATTTTCAACAAATCCTTGTAAAGATTCATCAGTAATAGTGTCATTGAGTTCTGTTGCGACAACTCCTGGTTCAATACTAGTCACCCTAATGTTAGAACGAACACTGAATTCTTGTCTTAACCCTTCAGTAAATGCTGCAACGGCATATTTAGTCGCACAATAAACACTACCGCCAGCAAAAACTATTCTTCCTGCCACTGATGAAAGATTAACTATATGGCCTGATTTCTTTTCTTTCATATGCGAAATCACAGCCCCTGTAGAATACAAAACACCTTTGATATTCACATCAATCATTCTATCCCATTCATCAACTTTGAGGCTTTTGAATAAACTCAAAGGCATTAAACCCGCGTTATTTACAAGAATATCAATAGAACCCCATTTTTCTAAAACGGCTTTTGCAAAATTTTCACATTCAGATCTTTGGGTTACATCTAATTTTTGATAAAATACTTCTCCACCATCAGATGTAATTTTTTTTGCAAGCTCTTCTAATCTGTCGACTCTTCTCGCACCTATTGCAACTTTTGCACCTGCTTTTGACAAGGCCAAAGCAGTGGCAAATCCTATTCCACTGCTGGCTCCAGTAATCATTGCAACTTTATCTTTAATCATCTAATCGTCAAGTAAACTATGGTTGAACATCGTAAAAATGTTTAGACATTAAGAAGTTTCAAAAAACTAGCACCTTTATTAAAAGAAAAGTAGTATTACAAAATATGCAGTCTGAAAAATGCGCTTATTGCGGTGATTTAACTGATATGCCTTTTCAGTGTAATTATTGCAAAGACCCTTTTTGTGCAGAACACAGACTACCTGAAGAACATAGATGTGTAAAACTTAGTCAGATCAGAGCTAAAAGATTTGGAGAAAGAAAAGTTGTTCGTGATGGTGGACGTAATAAACCAAATATTTTAAAACGAATTTTTAGGAGACTCCGAAATTAATACGGACTCTTGTCAGGAGAAATTTTTGCTCTTCTTCCTTGATAAATCAAAGCTATGGCGAGTGCAAACATCACCATTGCAGTTAATGGAAAATTTTGTGGCGCTGGTAAAATAAACCAATAGTAAACTCCAAAACCAATAGATACGATTGCCTGTGTCCATAATTTTATCCATTTTGGTGCCTTTACTAATCTGCTGATAACTTCTACTACGAAAATTCCAATTACAGGATAAATCGTGTAAAAAAGAAAATCAACCACATCAACGCCTGTATGAGACATATTTTATGATGATTAAAGGTATAATTTCTATCTAGTCTTCCAAATGAACCTTAGTTGCCACATTTTTTATGATTAAAGCCTGAGCATTCTCATATGGGATTGTAGCTATATCTTCAGCCTTAAAAGGACCATATTTTTCAAGATCTGCACCAATGATTTCATCTACTTCATGTAAAAATCGGATGACAATTTTTTTTGTTTTGTGATTTTGGGCTAATGATTCTAGAAATTTTGATTTGCCATTAATTGTTGCTGATACAATCATTTCTGTTCTTTCTTTTTGATCCTCTTGTGAATCAAGAATAAATTTTTCTTCATCTAGTAAATAGCTTGTGTCTAAATCAGAATTTTTTAAAATTTTATTTAATCTAATTTCTATTAATAATGATGTTAATTCTATTGCCATTTCTATCATAGTGTCTTTAATTTTATTTTCTACACCATCAAATTCTTGTTTTTGTAAATTTCCAATAAAATCGGCTAGATTTCTGTAAAAGTTGAAATCAATTTCTAAAATCGAATCATCTTCAATTTCACGTAATACTATATGATGTAAAGAGTTGATGTCGATTTGATTTGATTCTGACATTTCCTACCTAATCCTTAAATGACTGATGTATTTGTGTTTGATTGAAGTATAAATTGCCATATAAAGTCAGCCACGGTAAAGCAATTCCAATATCATATTCATCAGACGAGGTTTTTTCAAGAATCCAACACGAAAATATTCAGTTTATCGATTTGCAATTTACAGGTCTTACAGGTCATTTTCACCATACCACAATTTCTGCAAATACATTCACCCCAGAACAAATGAGAGACGGATTACCAAAATTAGATGGTTCATCAATTATTGGATTTGCCGATATTAATGATTCAGATTTACTTTTAAAACCTGATCCAAATACATTTGCAATTATTCCTTGGATGACTGAAAATAAAACGGCTAGAATGCTATGCGATGTTTATTGGGGAGAAGATAGAGGTAGGTTATCAAGAGACCCAAGAGGTATTTCTCAAAAGGCTGAAGCATATATCAAAACTCAAGGATTTGATTTTAGTACATGGGGTCCTGAAGTTGAATTCTTTGTATTTGACAAAGTACATTGGGATGTTCTAACTCCTTACAAAGGTCAATCATATTCTATTGAATCAAAAGAAGCTCCATGGAATCAATCAGGTGATGGTTATCCTATGGGATTGCAAGAAGGATATTATCCAAGTACTCCAGCAGATACTCTTACGCCATATAGAAATGAATGTGTAAACATTCTCAACAAAAATTTTGGAATTTTATGTGATAATCACCATCACGAAGTAGCAACAGCAGGTCAATGTGAAATTGATATCAAATATGATCAAATGACAAATGCTGCAGATGCTGCACAATCTTACAAGTACGTAATTAGAAATGTTGCACAAAAATATGGTAAAGTTGCAACAATGATGCCAAAACCAATAGCAATGGATTCTGGTTCTGGTATGCATGTCAATGTCAGTTTATGGAAAGGAAATGAAAATGCATTTTATGATCCAGATGATGAAATTGAATTAAGCCAACTCGGACGATATTTTTGTGGTGGTATCATTAACCATGCAAAATCATTATCTGCTATTTGTAATCCTACAACTAATTCATACCACAGATTAGTCCCAGGATACGAAGCCCCAGCATATGTTGCATGGAGTTCTGGAAACCGTTCTGCGATAGTCAGGGTTCCAAAACATCTCAAAGGGAAAAATTATGCTAACCTTAAAAGACTCGAATTTAGAGCACCTGATCCTTCATCAAATCCATATCTCGTATTTGCAGCTGTAACTGCAGCAGGAATGGACGGAGTAAAGAAAAAGATGGATCCAGGACCTGAAGTTCGTGACGATATATTCAAAATGACAAAATCTGACAGGAAAAAAAGAGGAATTGGCGTTCTTCCAAAAAGTCTTGGGGAAGCATTAGATGAATTAGAAAGTGATAGAAAATACCTTAACACAATTTTTACAAACGATGTAATTGATAAAATTATAGAATTAGAAAGAAGAGACCAACGAGAGATAGCCATTAGACCACACCCACACGAATTTTATCTCTACTTTGATGTTTAAGCTCTTCCTGTTAATTGAAAAATGTAGAATAATGAAATAGCCATTAAAACAAATCCGCCTCCTAGAAAAATTATTCTTTTGCTTTCAGATGTTGCAGCTCTGTATAGTAAAATACCTCCTGCAAGACCTACAAACAATATCAATACTCCACTAATCACTCCATCAAAACTACTGTTAGTGATAAGCGGATGAAATAATCCTGCTAGTAATGCAAAAAATGTAATTAAGTAAATGTACTTGAATCCAGTGAGCATTTTGGATGTTGTTTGATTCAATATTTTTCGTAAATAGATTTAGCAATTAAAAGTTTGAAAAGATTTCAAAATGATTTACATCATTCCGCCCATACCAGGTGGCATTCCGCCCATACCAGGTGGCATTCCAGGCATTTCGCCTTCTCCACCAGGAGGTCCACCTGCAGATTTTTGAGTAGCTATAACATCGTCTATTCTAAGAATCATACATGCAGCTTCTGCAGCTGCTGAAACAATTTGAAGTTTAACTGCAAGTGGTTCAATAATATCACTCGATTTCATATTACCAATTTTTGCTTTCATTACATCAATTCCAGTCCATTTTTCGCCTTTCTGCTGTTTAGAACGTAAAAGTGTAAGTGTGTTAATTGGATCCATTCCGGCATTATTAGCAAGTGCCATTGGAAGTTCTTCTAATGCATCAGCAAATTTTTCTGCTGCAAGTTGTTCTCTACCTTCTAAAGATTTAGACCAACCACGAATTTTAGTAGCTGCATATGTTTCAGGGGCACCACCACCTGCTACAATTTGAGGTTTTAAAATTACATCTTTTACAACCATTAAAGCATCATGAACGGAACGTTCTACCTCATCTACTACTCTTTGTGAACCTGCACGAAGAAGTAACGTTACCGATTTTGGATGTTTGCATCCTTCAACAAATACCCACTTGTCTTCTTCAATTTTTCTTTCTTCTACAATTTCAGCAATACCAAGATCTTTTTCAAAGAGATCATCAAGATTGGTAACTATTCTAGCACCTGTTGCTTTTGCAAGTTTGGTAAGATCACTTTCTTTAATTCTTCTAACAGCAATAATGCCAGCTTTTGCAAGATAATGTTGAGCCATATCATCTAATCCTTTTTGACATAATACTACATTAGCGCCAGAGCCAATTACTTTGTCAACCATTGTTTTTAACATTCTATTTTCTTCATCTAAAAATGATTTTAGTTGTTGAGGATTTGAAATGTTGATTTTGGCGTCAGTTTCTGTTTTACTAATTTCTAAAGCAGTGTTGATTAATGCAATTTTGGCATTAGTAATTGTTCTTGGCATTCCTCCATGAACAATTTCTTTGTCAAGAACAATACCTTGAATAATCATAGCATCCTTGATAGAACCACCTGCTTTCTTTTCTACTTTAATATCATCAATATCAACTTCAAAAGATTCACCATCTTTTTCTGCAACGGCAAGAACTGATTTTACAATAATATCTGCTAATTGATCAGAATCTTTTCTAACTAGTTTAGTTTGCATTGAAGTTTTCGCAATTTTATTTAGAATATTTTTATCATTAGCTGTAATTTTATCCGCAATCTCTTCAAGGTATTCTTTTGCTTTTCTTGCAGCTTTTCGATATCCATCGACTATGATTGTTGGATGTACATCTTGATCAATTAATGATTCAGCTTGTGAAAGTAATGCGCCTGCTAATATAACAGCAGAAGTTGTACCATCTCCTACTTCATTATCAGTGGTTTTTGAGATTTCAACCAACATTTTTGCTGCTGGGTGTTGAACATCAATTTCTTTTAAAATAGTAGCACCGTCATTTGTAATCGTAACGTCGCCTAAGGAATCAACTAACATTTTATCCATGCCTCTTGGGCCAAGACTAGTTTGAACAATTTCAGCAACAATTTTGGCTGCTGCAATGTTGTTTTTTTGGGCTTCTCGTCCTTTAGTTTCAGAACCACCTTCTTTTAGTAAGACAACTGGCATGTTGCCTTTTGAGGTTGCCTGCATTCCCATAGATGCAAAAACCTCAGATTCCCCTTTTATACCTTCCAGATCAAGACCGGAAATTTTAAAATCATATCGGTGTTTTTAAATTGGGAAAATCAATGTGCAAAATATGGCAAAATCCCATAATAAAGAAGCTTATAATAAAATTTTTACAAAATTAAAAGAACACCACAAATGGTTTGAAAATTCAATTCCATTAATTGCAAGTGAGAATATTCCAAGTCCAGCAGTTAGGGAAGCAATAATTTCCGATTTTGGGAATAGATATGCGGAAGGTTGGCCTGGAGAAAGAGTCTATGCAGGTTGTGTCTACATCGATGATGTAGAGTTTGAATGTATGAAATTAGCTAAAAAATTATACAAAGCAAAGTTTGCTGACGTTAGACCAATTTCAGGAGTTGTTGCAAATTTGGCAATTTATTCTGCATTTACAAATCCTGGAGATGTTATGTTGGCACCGTCAATTCCAGCGGGCGGACACATCTCTCATGGCAAAAAAGAACATTCTGGAACTGCTGGATTAGTTCATGGGTTAGAAATTGAATTCTATCCATTTAATGCTGAAGAAATGACAATTGATATAGATAAAACTAAACAAAAAGTAAAAGATCTTAAAAAGCAAAATCGTCTCCCAAAAATGGCAATGTTTGGCGGTTCATTATTCTTGTTCCCTCATCCTGTCAAAGAATTATCAGATTTTCTAAAGAGTTATGATATGCATATCAATTATGACGCTGCTCATGTTGCAGGATTAATTGCTGGTGGAAAGTTTCAGGATCCTTTACGTGAAGGAGCAGATACAATGACTATGAGTACTCATAAGACCTTGTTTGGTCCTCAAGGAGGACTTGTCTTAGGTTCAAAAGAACATGAAGAAGTAATTAAAAAAGCAACTTTCCCTGGTCTTACAAGTAGTCACCATATTCATCATATGGCCGGAAAAGCGATTGCATTTGCAGAGGCTTTAGAGTTTGGAAAAGATTATGCAGTTGAAGTAATTAAAAATGCCAGAATATTTGCAGAAGCCTTGCATGACATGGGATTCAAAGTATTAGGTGAAAGCCGAGGCTTTACACAATCACATCAAATTGCAGTTAATGTTTTAAATTATTCTGATGGTGGAAAAGTAGAAGCTGATTTAGAAAAGGCAAACATTATTGTTAACAGACAATTAATTCCCGGTGACATTAAAGCAGGAAGAAACTATTTTCATCCTGGTGGAATAAGACTAGGAGTTTCTGAGATTACACGATTAGGAATGAAGAAAAATGAAATGCAAGAAATTGCTTCATATCTAAAACAAGTTATAATCGATAAAAAAGATCCAAAGAAAGTACTTTCAAAAGTTAAAGCGTTTAGAAAAGATTTTCAGAAAGTTAAATTCTGTTTTGATAACAAATTGGGCGCTTACGAATACGTCAAATTAAGATAGATTTACGAATAATCTGAAAGTAAGGATTGATCTCCTTGACTTTTTCCAAACACCAATTCTATTTCATCTGATAAGGCGTGTATTCGTCCTCTTTGATATTCACCAACATCATATTTCTCAACAAGTCTTTTTGCAAGCTTTAGATATTTTTCTACAGAACCTCTAGTAATTGTGGCAATTAGCTTATGTCCGCAAACACATGTTTGAATTAGAGGCATACGTCTATATGATTTTCCACAAGCTGTACATCTAAAACTTTGTCTTGCATATGCTCTAAGATTTCCCATTAAATCTGGAACCAAATGTGTAGAAATAACATTTGAAACAATTTCAGAAGTGTTTACAGCATCAATTAATTCTGCATTTCTAACTTGCATATCAAATTTATCAAGCATTGAACCTAGTGTGGAATATGCACTTCTAGATTTTGATGTAGTTAGAGACGAAGTATAGTGTGTAAAATGATAATCATAAAATTGTCTTTCAGTTTCAAGTCGTGACTTGATGATTTCAATTGACGAGACATCAGATGATTTAATCTGTTTAAACGTTGATTCAAAGAATTCCAATGGCAGAAGTTTTGTGACTTCAAGATTATGTGCTTGAGGTTGCGATTCGTGTGGTAGAACATGAGGTTGAATTAATAATGGTGCATCCATTAATCCTCCAATTCTATCTGAAAGAAATTGTCTTGAGAAATTTAGAAGACTGTCCATAAGAAGCATTATTGAATCTGCATCACCATCAGCATCTCTTCTTTTAGCAGAATGCCAGTTCGGAGTTGCAAAACAAACATGAGTTTCAGTGTATCCTATGATACGTCCTACTATCCCCACGGAAGTGTGAGGAGCTAAACCAATAATTAGATGTCCAATTAATTCCTCAGTATTTTTAACATTGTAAAATGAAGATTTCCCGTAAAATTTTTGTAATAAAACATCGATATACTTGCAAGTAGAAACTAGATACCTGCCACTTTCATATGGAATAATCACATCTTGCATTCGAATTTCAACTGTCTGATCTATTGATTCTAATGGTTTTCCGTTAATGTCATGAGAGTATCCAAGTGATTTTAGTTTCTCAATAGACGTTCCAATCCATAAAGGTTTGAATTGTGTTAATGGAGAATTTGTTGCATCAAATCTAATAGTTCCGTCTTTGAAAGTTGTCAATCCAAAGTTTTGTCTTACAAGTCCTTTTTCAAGAGGTTCGGCAATTTTATCTTGATTGATTAGTTCCTTAACTCCTTTGAATGGTACTGTTGCTCTAATTCCCATTTTTTCTTGAGCCAATAGCAATTTTTTCTTTAGTGGGAATGCCTGATGAGAGTGGGCTGGAGCCTTACGCTTACATTTTTCACAAAATGGTTCTTTATGAGTATCCCTACAATTAGAACATCTGAAAGTAACTGTAGTCTTTGTACCACATATTGAGCATTTTATGCTAATTGATGGTTGATTACACATAATACAAAATCTATTGTACAGATTTGCAAAAAAATGATCAATCCTAGATGCTTTAAGAAGATCTCGAGTGGGACCGCCTTTCTCGCCAATTGGAAATAACACATGAGTTGCAGGCTTCATTTGCCTTGGAGCAGCTTTTTCAGGTCTTCCAATTCTAACTCCAATGCTTATTGAAAATTTATTGTTGATTTGAATACCAGATGATTCTGACAAGATTTTTGGAACAGATAAATCATGAATTATTGGTTTTTCTCTAAATAATAAATTAAAAAAAATTTTTGCTTCCTGATGTTCTAAAATCAATGTTTCATTTTCAACTTTATGAGGAGTTCCCAAGTTTTCAAGAATTTTCTTGATTTGAATAGAATATTCTATTGATGTTTCATTAACTTTTTTTGGTTCTAAAAGTTTGAGAAGATCTTCTGATGAAATTTTATCCCAGAAATATAGATAATGTGGATGTAATGGAATTTTAAAATCAAGTGAAATTTTTAGGGCTTCATCTAATGTAGGAATTTTGTTCAAAAATTGATTTAGAATCTGATCATTTGGCTCATATTTTTCAATTTTTTGTTTTAACTCTTCTATCCAAAATTCTTCGACATAAGCTGAAGGTACTAGTTGAGCATTATTTTCTAGAAAATCTCCAAATGAAATTAAAATATCTCCAAGATGTAAAATTTTTTCAATATCGTTTTTAATTTCTAATCCATGTTTTACATCACGAATTTTTACAACGCTGCCATTATGAAGACGAACAGTTGGGGTATCGATTGAATCAACAAATGCAATGGTCGCTCCCTTTCCAGGAATATCTATTTTGATTTGAGTTCCTACTGCTATCGTATGATCTAGAATTTCCGCAATAACTGGATGAATTCCTACCGCTGCAAAACCAGTATTACATGCCCTGCCATATCTTAAACGAAAACCGCCCAATTTATTAGGCATGGATAGGACTGATCTGCCTGTAATTACTTCACGCATTCTTTTGGCTGCCGCATCTTCTTGATTATCACCAGTCTGAACAGCTCCTTTGAGATCATTAAGCCATTCCCACCCATCTAGATTATACAATTCAATTCTTTTAAGAAGTTTTTTTGATCTTCCAATTAGTCCATCATTTAAGACACGTAAGGCCCCACCTCGAACTCGATCAGTTTTGATTCTAGCCATGCCTTTATGATTAACCACCTCATATGGATCAGTATCGACGCCTGCCAATTCTACAGGAAGATTAGAAATTACATGTTCAATGTCTTCATCTAAAATATGAAATTGAAAGCTGCTTGCTTCTCTTTCGTAGATTCGTAATTCTTCAACAAATCTACCTGTTTCATCATCAAAAGAATTAGCTTGAAATTTTGATAAACCTGCAATTTTTCTGACATGATCAGCAATTAACAAAGTTACAGCAGACTCTGTTCCGCCTGCTGAACGCATTGGTCCTGCAATTGAAACAGAAAGATATTCAGTACCGTCTTTGTTTTTCTTAATTTTCACTTCACTGATTCCTTGTAATGGTGCAATAGTAACCCCTTCAGTAATTATAGCCAGCCCTACACGTACCGCAAGATCTAATTTATCTTCTAAAGTAGTATTTAGAAGACAATACTTACCCTGAGCAATTTCTTTTGCTAAAATTAATGCTGAAAGTTCTTTTCCATTAATTTTTAAAATTTCTCTTAATGGATCAGCAATGTCAATTTCATGCATTTTTGCAACTCTGTCTGCTAGGTCAAAAGCAATTTTAGGTTCAATAATACCTGAAGAATCTGCTAGACTAGATTTTGCAGAAGCTGCATGTTCAAATATTGAATATGTCTCATCTGAAAGACTAGTATAGTAATCCAGATAGTAACCTGGCATTTTGATATCACTAATTCGAGAGATTGCATCGTTTTCAGACATAATAGTCCTCTACTACTTGCTTCTTTGAATTGCTTTGGCTATTTCTTCGAGTTTTTTAATACTTCCACCTTTTTCAAGAAAAGTTCCAATAACTAAGGCATCTGCTCCGGCTTTAGCCAGACTTTCAGCAATTTTTACATCTTTGATGCCTCCGCCTACTATTAAAAATCCATTAAATGTATGTCTGACAGTTTTTACCATTTCAGGAGTCACATGGGTTTTTGCACCAGATCCTGCCTCCAAGTAAACAAATCTCATGCCCAGAAATTGAGCAGCAAGAGAATATGCTGCAGCAATTTTTGGTTTTTCAAATGGAATTCCTCTTGCTGAACCTACAAACCATGCTGATGTTCCATCTCCTATGACTAAATAGGCAGTTGGAAGTGGTTCTAATCCAAATTTTAAGACACTTGGAGCACCTAAAGCCTGTGCCTGAGTGATAAAATATGGATTTTCGGAATTCATCAATGAACTAAATAATATAGCATCTGCATCAGGTACAACACCTGTAACATTACCTGGAAATAGAATAATTGGAATTTTTAGACCTTTTTTGATTCCTTTTACAACTTGAGCCATCTCAATTTGATCAATCGCTGATGAACCTCCAACTAAAATTGCTGAGGCTCCAATCTTTTCAACATCTTTAGCAAGCTTACTTGATGCCTCCAAATTGGATACTTCTGAATCAATTAACACAAATAGTAATGTATTTTTCTTTTTTAATTCTAATTTTAGGAATGATTCAACATTATCTCTAGTCATAGAAAAGGTTCATACATGTCTCTTTAAAGTTTAATTGGAATGCTGTATACAAATTTGTATAGCTATGGACAAGTTAGAAGAATCTAATTTTAATAATATTATCCATAAAATCATCAAAAAATCTTTGTTTACAGAGCGACAAGTTGAAATTATTTTAAATCAAAAAGATCTTCTTGAATCCAATTTTTCTATTAGTAAAGGTGCGTATTATAGGCAGGTCGGTCAATCTAGAGACAAATTAATTGGATTATTCTACTCAATCATACTTTTTCGTGGTCTAGGCATACTTTTACCTGATGACATAGATGTGATATCGAAGCTTTCAGAACAAATTAGTGTGATTAATGATAGTGATATTTTTCCTGAAAGAGAGGATGAGGTGATAAGTGTGATTGATAGGCTTGTTCGTCAGGCATGTAATATGTGATATTTGTGTGAGTTTGTTAAACACTACATTGTTTTGTATTGTGATTATTTGTGTGAGTTTGTTAATCTAAAGTGTGAATTAATATTGTTCAATCACAATAAATCACGTAACAGGCACAGATACTGTGATGTTAATAGAAATTCCAGAGCCAGAAGTGATTTTAAGTGTGATTTTAGCATTTATTGTGGGAATTATAGGTTTGTATGCATATTTCAAGATACGTCCATTTGTAAAAACTAGAGATGAAGAATTTGATGCGTCCCAAGCTGAACGATTAGAATTCTATGAAAAACAATTAATTGATATGAAAATACGCCTAGATGCCTTAGAAATTCAAGGTGTTGAGCAAAAGGTAGACGATGATCCTAATTTGGAACTTAAACAATTTTTAGAGAAATTGGCAAAGAATGAAGTAAAAGAAAGACAAACTAAAGTTGTTAGCAAGACTGAAATTGTACCTGAAAAGGTGACTTCTATGCCTAGCATTCCAAATGTTATACCTGCAAATCCAATTGATTATGTGTTACATTTAATCACAAGCAAAGATATGACATCACGTAACATACAAGTCACATTAAAGAAGAGTAGAGAACACACTTCACGGTTGATGAAAAAGATGTTTGAGGATGGATATGTTCAAAGAAATACTGAATCTAAACCATATACTTATTCAATTACTGAAAAAGGAATGGCAAAAGTAGAACAAGTAGAAGTTGACCCAATAGCACAATAGAAAAATTTTAGAAATTTTAGTGGTGAAATACAAATACTTATCTTAATTTTTAGATAAATTAGTTGTATTTGATAATAAAAATAGAATTAAATAATTTATTAAATTATATATATTATTAAATTATA
>CAJQMY010000057.1 GCA_905479565.1 uncultured Candidatus Nitrosopumilus sp. | reverse complement strand
GCCCTTCTTTGTTACGATCCAAGTATAGAACCTGGAGGTATCCTATTTTATTCTGGAAATTCTTTGGATTTTGAATCCTCATTTATTATGGCATCCATGAGGGCTGCAAATCTATATCAGGTAAATTTTGAAGAAGGATTGAGTTCACAAAAATCAATTCTTAGTGGTGTAGGTCGTGTACGTGATGTAGTACAAGGTCCTGATGGTAGTCTGTATGTAATTACTTCAAATACTGATGGAAAAGGTTTTCCAGATAGTATGGATGATAAATTATTGAGGATATTGAAATAAAATGCCTGATTCATCAATTTCAAAATTTTTTGAAAAATCTAGACAAGAAAGACTAGATGTTGTTGCCAATTTTGCAAATTTGTCGCATAAAGAATTAGAAATTTTGCAAAACGAGAATGGTGGAATTTCATTTGATAAAGCTGATAAAATGGTTGAAAATGCGATTGGAACTTTTTCTCTTCCCTTAGGAATTGCTACAAATTTTAAGATAAACGATAAAGATTACGTTGTACCTATGGTTATTGAAGAACCATCTGTAGTAGCTGCTGCATCAAAGGGAGCTAAAGTCGCACGAATTAAAGGTGGATTTGAAGTCTCTGCTGGTGATTCTTTTAGCATTGGGCAAATTCAAATGTTAGATGTTGATGTTTCATCATCTATATCTAAAATAAAAAATGCTACAAATGAAATAATTCAATTGGCAAATTCAAAAAGCAATACTTTATCTAAATTGGGAAAGGGCGCAAAAGAAATTTCGTGTAAAGAAATTAATGCACTTTCAGGAAAAATGCTAATTGTTGAATTATTTATTGACGTAGGTGATGCCATGGGCGCAAATGTTACAAATACAATGTGTGAAGCTGTCTCTCCTTTAATTGAAAAAATTACTGGCGGTAGGGCATTACTAAGAATATTATCTAATTATTCTACTAGAAGAATGGTAAAAGCAAAAGCTGTATTTGAAAAAGAAGCCGTAGGTGGAGAACAAGTGGTTAATAATATTATTTCTGCATTTGAGTTTGCTGATAATGATGTGTATAGAGCTGTTACTCATAACAAAGGTATTATGAATGGAACAATAGCTGTTGCAAACGCTGTGGGTCAGGATAGTAGAGCGATAGAGGCTGCTGCAAATGCATATGCTGCACAGACTGGGAGATATCGCTCCTTGAGTAAATGGAGTAAAGATAATGAAGGTAATTTAGTTGGAACTTTGGAAATACCACTTTCTGTAGGAATTGTGGGTGGAATTGCAAATGTTCATCCTGTAGCTAAAGTTTGTACAAAAATTCTAGGAGTAACATCTGCACAAGAACTTGCATGTGTGATGACTGCTACTGGATTGGCTCAAAATTATAGTGCAATTCGAGCGCTTTCAACTGAAGGGATTCAAAAAGGACACATGCGTCTTCATGCTAGAAATTTAGCGTCTGCTGCAGGTGCTGAACCTGATCAAATTGATGAAATCGTTCAAAAAATGATTGAAGAAAAGAACATTTCACTTGATAGATCTAAAGAATTACTTGAGCAAATTTAAACATGCGATTATATACCTAAAATGTTAAAAAATTAAAAATGTCTGAAGTAAAATTTGCGATCCCAAAAGGAAGTTTAGAAGAAGCTACTTTCAAATTATTGGAAAGATCGTTTACTAAAGTAAATCGAAAAAGTAGAACATATCGAGTTTATCTAGATGATCCAAGCATTGTTGTCAAAATGCTTCGTCCTCAAGAAATTCCAACATTGGTTGCAGAAGGATTGTATGATGTAGGAATTACTGGAAAGGATTGGGTAGGGGAAACAAACTCTGATGTTGAACCAATCTTAGATTTAGAATATGGAAAAATCAAATTAGTAATTGCATTTCCTGATGATTACAAATACAAAAATCTTGATGAAATGATTGCAGATTATGGTAAAAAGAAGAAGACACTTAGAATTTCATCAGAATATCTTATAACCGCATCACAATTTCTAAAACAATTAAAATCTTACAAAAAATATTATGGTTCAAAAGATCCTCTAATTGTTACTCCTTGGGTGAGACTTGGAAATAACAAAAGTGTTCAAATTCATTTATCCTTTGGTGCCACAGAAGCAAAGCCGCCGGAGGATGTAGATGCAATAATGGATGTTACAGAAACTGGAACCACATTAAAACAAAATAAACTCAAAATTGTAGATGAGGTCCTTACTTCAACTGCGCATTTGATTGTGAATAAAAAATCATTAAAAGATACTAAAAAGCGTGAAAAAATATTTGATATAGTAACTTTGATGAGAGGTGCAGTTCAAGGCAAGAAATTCTTACACATTTATCTAAATGTTGAAGAAAAAAATCTGAAAAAGCTTCTGACACAAATGCCATCTCTCAAAAAACCTACAATCAGCCCACTAAGTGAAGAAGGGTGGTTTGGTGTAAATACAGTAATTCAAAAAGAAGAATTTCACAAACTTATTCCTAAATTACGAAAGATTGCTCAAGGTCTTGTGGTTCATGAACCTAGACAAATACTTGAACTTGAGGAAATAAAACGTGACGAAGAAAATTGATGAGAATAATCAAAGTAACTAATGTTGAACAGTTTGCAGCTAGAATACTTCCAAAAGAGCCTCAAAAAAACAAAACCATAGTTGAATCAATTTTAAAAGATGTGAAAAAAAATGGTGATGTTGCAATCAAAAAATATGAAAAAAAGTTTAGTGAAGCAAACATGTCATCATTACGTGTAACCCAAAATGAAATTAAAAATGCATATTCTAAAATATCAAAAACTGAACTTGATGCATTACGATTGGTAAAATCTAGACTTGGAAAAACAGAGTACTCTATTAAATCACTTTTAAAAAATAAAATAATCAATCATGATGGAATAAAAATTTCAAAAAAATTCATTCCTATTCAAAGTGTAGGATGTTACATTCCTGGTGGATTAGCAAGATACCCAAGCTCTGTAATTATGTCTGTAGTTCCAGCTAAAATTGCAGGAGTTAAAAGAATTGTAGTTGTATCTCCACCTAATTCTGATGGAAAAATTGATCCATTAACTATTGTTAGTGCTGATATTTGTGGTGCAAATGAAATTTACAAGACAGGCGGTGTTCAATCTATTGCAGCATTATCTTTTGGAACAAAATCAATTCAACAAGTTGATAAAATTATAGGTCCTGGTGGTTCATTTGTTACAACAGCAAAATCTATGGTAAGTGATCAAACTGGAATTGACATGCTTGCGGGTCCAACTGAATTGGGAATAATTGCCGATAATTCAGCAAACCCTAAATTTGTGGCTTTAGATTTGATTTCTCAAGCTGAACACAGTAATGATACATTTTGTTATCTAATTACAACATCAGATACTCTTGCAAAGTCAGTAAACAAAATTATTTCAGAATTAATCCCAATTATTCAAAGAAAAAAAATAGTTCAAACTAGTCTAAAAAATAATGGGTTTATTGGAGTATGTAAAACCAATTCTGATATGATAAAGCTGGCAAATATTCTATCTCCTGAACACTTGGAAATAATGACTAAAAATTCTGAATCTATATCCTCAAAAATTACTTCATCTGGACTTGTTTTGATTGGAAATAATACTCCCTCATCGGCAAGTGATTATATTCTAGGCTCAAACCACATTTTACCTACTAATGGATTTGGAAAAATTAGGGGCTCACTTTCTATTTTGGACTTTATCAAAGTAAATACACAGATTACATCATCCAAAAAATCACTGTTAAAGATCTCAAAACATCTTGAAGTTTTGACTGATGCCGAAGGATTTTCAAATCATTTTAAAGCTGTAAGAGGTAGATTGAATTGAAAAAAAATTGGTTTGAAGAAAAAATTAAAAAATTTGGTTTAATAGGTGGTTATAAAAAACCAGAACTTGTTGAAGATTCTATAAAACTTGATTCTAATGAAAATTATGTAATTCCAAAACAATTTCAAAACGACATAATTTTTTCTGCCAAAAAAAATTCTGATATTAGAGAATATCCGTTAGGTGGGGTTGAAAGATTGATTGATATGATATCAAAATTTGTCAAAATACCTTCATCTATGATTGGTGTGGGGAATGGTTCTGATCAAATTTTGGATTTAATACTTTCAAACTTTGCTTCAAACCAGACTAAGGTCCTTACATCCAATCCTACGTTTGGATTTTTTGAAGAACGATGTAAATTGTATAATATACCTCTAATTACAATTCCATTTTCCGATAATATGAAATTAGATATTAAAGATTTTTTAAAACAATCTAAAACTGCCGACATTCTTTATCTAGACTCTCCAAATAATCCTACTGGGTTTCAATTTGGAAAAAGTGAATTACAAAAACTTGTAAAATCATTTTCAGGCCTCATAATAATTGATGAAGCATACGGTGAGTTTAGTGAATATTCACTATCAAATATGGTTAAGACTCAAAATAATTTGATTGTAGTTCAAACTCTTTCAAAATCATTTGGATTGGCAGGACTGAGATTAGGTTATTTTATTGCAAATAAAAAATTCACTGAAATTTTTATGAATGTTTTACAATACCCATACCCAGTCAGTACAATTACTATTGAATCAGGAATTCAGGCTTTGGAAAACTCCAATCAAATGAAAGATATTATTAATATTATCAAAATCGAAAGAAAAAGAATTATTGATACCTTGCAAACTTTCGATACCTTTGAGGTGTTTGATTCTAAGGCTAATTTTGTGTTATTTGATGCTCATGGTGCGTACAAACGTGTCTACTCTGCACTTGCTGAACAAGGAATTTCAATTCGAAAACTGGGTAAAATTGGAAATCATAATGGGTGTCTTAGGGTGACCGTTGGAACAAAAGAAATGAACTCAAAATTCTTATTAGCTGTTCGTGATCTGCTGGGATGACTTTAACAAAAAATTCTGAAGGAATCTATACTGATGATTCTGAAATTCAAATTCTAAATAAAATAGATGCAATAATTTTTGATTGTGACGGTGTTTTAATTGATATTAAGAAATCATATGATCTTGCTATTATCCAAACTACTAAATATGTGTTGGAACATCTAGCAAAAATTAATTCTTCTCTTGATATTGATTTTAAAATCATTGATGGATTCAAATCTACTGGAGGATTTAACGATGAAGTTGATTTAACTTATGCAGCAATAATTTCACTTGTTGCTGCTAAAAAATTAGAAAAAAATCCAGCAAACTTTATCTTTGATGTAATTAAAAATTCTAATTCGACTGGGATTATTTCAGTAGAAAAATATCTTGAAACCTTAACTGATATATCTGATATTAAAAAACAATTATCATATCCTGGAACCCATCATGACAATATATTATATCAAATATTTGATCAGCTTTTCTATGGGCCTGACCTATATCAAAAACTCTTTAATCAAACTTCAAAATTTTCTGAATCTGGTTTGATTGAACAAGACGATGTTCTGATAAATGATAATTTAATGAAACAATTAATTAAAAAATTTGGTTCAAAAATTGCTATGGTTACTGGCAGAGGAAAAGAATCAGTAAGATACTCATTGAAATCTCTTTTATCAAAATTTGATCTACAGAATTCTATGTTTCTTGAAGATGAATTGCGTGAATTAGCAAAACCAAATCCTAAATCTTTAATAAATTCCATCCAAGGAATGAATTCTGTTTGTTCTCTTTATGTTGGAGATTCGATGGAAGACTTTATCATGGCAAAAAAAACGACTGATTTTGGACATAAGACGGTATTTTGTGGAATTATAGGTACTAGCAAAGATCCTCAGGCCAAGTTAGAGTTGTTTGAGAAAAATAATGCCATTTTGGTGTTAGATTCTATCCATCAATTACCAAAGGTATTAAATTTAGAATGATGCAGTTACATAATCTGTGACAAAAATGGCACCAAGAAAAGCATCAATTAAACGAAATACAAAGGAAACTCATATTTCTGTATCCGTTAATTTGGATGGATCTGGAAAAACTTCCATCAAAACTGGAATAAATTTTCTTGATCACTTGATTGTGTCATTTGGAAAACATGGGATGATGGATCTCAAAGTTGATGCAAAATCAAATGATGAAATTGAACATCACTTGATAGAAGATACTGCAATTACAATTGGACAAACAATTGACAAAGCATTAAGCTCTAGAAGTGGAATTACAAGATTTAGTTATGCTTCTGTACCTATGGATGAATCACTTGCTGAAGCTTCAATTGATTTGGTAAAACGCCCATTCTGGAAATTAACATTACTGATTAAACGTAATAAAATTGAAGATATGTCTAAAGAAGATCTTGAACATTTCTTTCAATCTTTACTGCAAAACCTCAATAGTTGTATTCATCTTACTGTAAAGTATGGGGATAATGATCACCACAAAGTTGAGGCTGCTATGAAATCACTTGCCGTTGCATTAAGAAATGCATTATCACTAGACAAAAAACAAAAAGGAATTCCAAGTACAAAAGGTTCAATGTAATGGTAAATGTTGCAATTTTTGATTATGGCGCTGGAAATATTTTCAGTTTAAAAAATTCACTTGAAAAAATAGGAGCTACAGTTAATGTAATAACTAATTTTGATGATGAAAACATACATTCTGGATTATTGCTTCCTGGTGTAGGTAATTTTGATCCTGCTATGAATGGTATCAGGAATTTTTCTAAAATTCAATTTAAAGAATATGTTGGGAATATGCCTGTTTTGGGTATTTGTCTTGGGATGGAAATGTTTTTTGGAAAAAGCGAGGAGGGTAAAGAGAAAGGTTTGAATGTTATTGATGGTGAAGTGATTGTACTTCCTTCTGGTATGAAAGTGCCACACATGGGATGGAACAATCTTGAGATAAAAAAACCTGGAAAAATCCTTGAAGGTGTTGCGAACGGATCTTGGGCCTATTTTGTTCATTCGTATAGAGTTAAACCTAATTCAAATGATGTGATTACTGCTGAATCTGATTATGGAATTAAAGTTCCAGCCGTAGTAGAACATGATAATTTCTTTGGAACACAATTTCATCCTGAAAAATCTAGTATTGTAGGAAAAATAATGTTGGAAAATTTTCTTAAAGAGTGCAAAAAATGAAAATTATTCCAGCAATTGATCTAATGGGTGGAAAAGTTGTTAGATTGTACAAAGGAGATCCGAATCAAAAGACTGTGTATAGTGATGATCCTGTAGATATTGCTAAGCAATGGGAATCTGCAGGAGCTGATATTATTCATTTGGTAGATTTGGATGCAACTCTTGGAATTGGTTCCAACCTAGATATCATCAAAGAAATTCTTGAAGCTATGACTATTCCGGTTGAAGTTGCTGGTGGTTTGAGAGATAAATCCATAGTTTTAGAAATGGCTAAACTGTCAGAACGAATAGTGTTGGGAACATTGGCATTCAAAGACAAACCTCTTTTGGAATTGTTATTGTCTGAACTTGGTCCAGAAAAAATTGTAATATCTGTTGATCATAAAGATGGTGAAATTGTAATTCATGGTTGGCAAAAAGATACAGGAATAAAATTGATTCCTGCAATCAATGAATTCCTTAAAATGGGTTTTACAGAATTCTTACTAACAAATGTTAGTCGTGATGGAACTATGGAAGGTCCCGATTTAGAATTTTTAGAACAAACATGTAATTTGCCTAAAACAAATATCATTGCAAGTGGAGGAATTTCTAATCTTGATGATGTTAAAGACGTGAAAGAAAAAAATGCATTTGGAGTAATACTTGGAAAAGCACTATATGAGAAAAAAATTTCAATTGAAGAGGCAAAAAAATTATCATGACGTTAACTAAACGAATTATTCCGTGTTTGGATGTAAAAAATGGCAGGGTGGTAAAGGGATTAAACTTTGAATCAATTAAAGATGCTGGAGATCCAGTGGAGTTAGCAGAAAAGTATAGCAGTGAAGGGGCAGATGAACTTGTTTTTTTAGATATTACTGCGTCTGATGAACAACGAAAAACAATTAAAGATTTGGTAAGAAAAGTTGCATCTGTAATTGATATTCCATTTACTGTTGGTGGAGGTGTCAAATCATTAGAGGATGCTAGAAATATCTTACTAAATGGGGCAGATAAAGTTGGAATTAATACTGGAGCAATAAAAAATCCTAAAGTTATTACAGAATTAATGGAATTGTTTGGACGCCAATGTGTTGTAATAGCTATTGATGCAAAAAGAAATTATCATACAGATGACTCAAAAAATATTTTTATTGAAAATGATAAACAATTCTGGTTTGAAGTTTTCATTTATGGTGGGAAAGAAGGTACTGGGATAGATGTTATTCAATGGGTTAAAGATGCTGAAGAATTAGGTGCGGGAGAGATTCTTCTTACAAGTATTGATAAAGATGGAACTAAAGATGGTTATGATATTTTACTGACCAAAAATGTCGTTAATTCGGTAACTATTCCTGTTATTGCTTCAGGAGGTTGTGGAAAACCTGATGATATGATTAACGTTTTCAAGGAATCAAATGTAGATGCTGCACTAGCTGCTTCAATATTTCATTATGAAACTCATGGCGTAAATGGCGTAAAGTCTTATTTGAAAGATAGGAATATCTCTGTAAGATTATAATACTTATTTTTTATATTTACAATTATGAAAAAAACTATCGATGAAATAGATTTTGAGAAAAGTAATGGTCTTGTACCTGTAATAGTTCAAGATGCAAACACAAAAGACGTACTAACATTGGCCTATGCAAATAAAGAATCTTTAGAACTTGCAAAAAAAACTGGAAATTCTTGGTTTTGGAGTCGTTCAAGAAATAAACTTTGGATGAAAGGAGAAGAATCTGGAAATACTCAAAAAATTCAAGGAATTTTAGTTGACTGCGATTCTGATGCAATTATTTATTTAGTTGAACCTTCAGGACCTGCTTGCCATACTGGCGAAAATGTTTGCTTTCACAATTCTCTAGACAAATAAATTAACATACAGGTTCAAATGAACCTTCTGCTCCGGGCAGTATCTGCTCTGTTATTTTAAATTCTAAATTGGGATAATTTGTTCCTCTAAACACCGCTCTCCACTCTCCAATCAAATCATCCACAGTACAATATCCTTTTATTTTTGAAAGTTGTGGTTCTAAATAATAATTATATGCTGCATTATCTGAACCATCAAATGGAATGGTAAAATACACTGAATAGTGTGTACTATTTAGCGGTCTTAAAAATACAGTTTCACCTTTTTCATTGAATTCTAATCCTGCTGTTCTTAAAAAAATTTTTTCACCTAAAACATATTCACTACGATCAATCTGAAATGGTCCTGAGGTGATCCATTCTCTGTCTTTTGGCGAATACTTGTTTTCTGAATTCACTTTTTCTATTTCATCTAATTTTTTCTGAATTTCTGGAGTAATTTCATCAGTTGATTGCAGTTCCTTGTTTAATGTATTTTCAATTTTTATTGTTTCTGATTCTTGGCTGGTTATTGCAAAGATTCCAACTACCACTATGATTGCACTGATAATAACTGAAATTGCAATTTTACTATTCATGAGAATATGCTTTTCAAAATATCTAAAAACCTTCCTCATAATTCACAATTCCAAAAATTTAGTTTTTTAGTCCTTTAAAGCCCTGTTTTCCTATTTTTACCCGTATGAATGATATGTATCATCATATTTTTAATCTCTAAAATTAAGTACTACTTAACTTGATATTAGGATTTTTTATCTATATTCTAAAAGTAGGTATTGATCTTGACTAGAACATCATTACAATGTAGAGAATGTAAAAAAGAGTATCATACTGCTTTCAAGTACATTTGTGAAGACTGTTTTGGACCACTTGATGTAAAATATAATTTTCCTACAATTACAAAAGACACATTTGCAAACCGTGAATCTACCTATTGGAGATATTTTGAACTATTGCCAATAGAAGAAAAATCTAATATTGTAAGTATTGGAGCTGGAATGACTCCTCTTATCAAAGCTGACAATCTTGGAAAAGAATTAGGACTAAACAATCTTTACATAAAAAATGACTCAGTAAATCCAACATTTTCATTCAAAGATAGGCCCGCTGGAGTTGCAATATCTAAGGCTAAAGAATTTGGTTTGACAGCAGTTGGATGTGCATCAACTGGTAATTTAGCATCTGCAACTGCAGCACATGCAGCTAAAGCTGGATTACCATGTCATGTGTTTGCTCCAAGTAATATTGAGATGGCAAAAATCACACAAGCACTGTCTTATGGTGCAAATTACATTGCAGTTGATGGGACATATGATGATGCAAACACTATAGCAGCTCAAATTGGTGACAGTAAAGGAATAGGTATAGTAAACATTAACATGCGTTCGCATTATGTAGAAGGCTCTAAAACATTTTCATTTGAAGTAGCAGAGCAACTTGACTGGCGAGTTCCTGATCAGCTTATAGTCCCAGTAGGAAGTGGTGCAATGCTTAATGCCATTTGTAAAGGATTCGAAGAACTACAAACCGTCTCACTAATTGATGATGTATCAAACATACATATGATTGCGGCACAACCACATGGATGTGTTCCAATAGTTGACGCTTTTAAGAAAAACAGTAAAGAAGTAATCCCCGTTGAACATCCTGACACTGTTGCAAAGAGTTTAGCAATAGGTGATCCTGGCGATGGTCGATATGTTTTGAAACGATTACAACAGTATAATGGATTTGCAGAAGAATGCAATAACAAGGAGATTCTTGATGCAATTTTGCTTCTTGCACAAACTGAAGGAATATTCACAGAACCTGCAGGTGGTGTTTCTATCTCGGTTCTTCAGAAAATGGTTGAACAGGGAAAAATTGATAGAAATGACAAAGTAGTATGCTATGTTACTGGTAATGGTCTAAAGGCTACTGAATCAATCATGGAAGTTTTACAAAAACCACCCGTGATGAAGGCAGATGTAAACGAAATATCGGCGGTAGTAAACTAATGGCAAATATTACATTTACAATTCCGTCTGTACTAAATCAACGCGGTGGGGAAAAAAAAACTGAGATCTCATCTAATTCTCTAACTGATGCTTTTGCAAAGATTTCAGAAATTATGGGTGATGATTTTAAGCGTAGAGTTTTGGAAAGTGATGGAACTCCACGTTCATTGATAAATATCTACATCAATGGAAAGAATGCTAAATTTTCTGATGGTATGCAAACTAGTCTAAAAGATGGTGATGAAGTTTACATATTACCTGCAGTTGCTGGTGGTTCTGAGGAATTATCTCCCAAAGAACTTGATAAATTTTCAAGACAAGTAATGCTTGAAGAAATTGGATATGGTGGACAATTAAAACTAAAAAATGCTAAAGTTTGTGTTGTTGGTACTGGCGGTTTGGGACATCCAATAATATCTAGATTAGCTACAATGGGTATTGGAATTTTACGTATTGTTGATAGAGATGTAATAGAATTATCTAATTTACACAGACAAATGATGTTTGATGAAGATGATGTAGGACAAGTTAAAGTGGAAGTAGCTGCAAAAAAATTACAGAAATTAAATCCAGATTGTAAAATTGAATCTCTAGCTGTATCTGTAAATGATTATACTGCATTAGAAGTTGTTGAAGGTTGTGACGTCGTAATTGATGCACTTGATAGTGTTAATGCAAGATATGCATTAAACAAAGCTTGTGTAAAGTTTGGAATCCCATTTGTCACAGGAGCTGCAGTTGGAACATCTGGACAAGTATTTACTGTTTTACCAAAAAAATCTGCATGTTACTTTTGCATGTTTCCAGAACTTGATGAAGATACGATGCCCACATGTAGTATTGAAGGTGTTCATCCACCAATACTTTCTATAGTTGGCGCAGTTGAAGTTTCAGAAGCTG
>CAJQMY010000056.1 GCA_905479565.1 uncultured Candidatus Nitrosopumilus sp. | reverse complement strand
GCCAGGACCACCTAGAATTCCTTTTTCACCTTGTACTCCAGATAACCCAGTTGGACCTTTGTCACCGGTCGCTCCAATAGGACCCGTTAGACCTTTGTCACCGGGCAGACCTAGAGGACCTTTGTCACCGGATTGGCCTTTGTCACCGGATTGGCCTTTAGGACCTTCAGGACCTTTAATCCCTATAGGACCTTGTTGTCCTGGCAGACCTAGAGGACCTTTGTTACCAATAGGGCCAGTCGGACCCGTTAGACCTTTGTCACCAAGCGGGCCTTTGTCACCAGTTAAGCCTTTGTCACCAATAGGGCCAGTCGGACCTTTTTCTCCTTTGTCACCAAGCGGGCCTTTTAATCCAGATAGACCTTTGTCACCGGGAGGCCCGGTTGGACCTTTTTCTCCTTTGTCACCGGGAGGCCCGGTAATTCCTTTGTCACCCTTATCTCCTTTGTCACCGGAAATTCCTTTGTCACCAGTTAATCCCTTATCACCGGAAATTCCTTTGTCACCCTGAGGACCTTTGTCACCGGATTGGCCTTTGTCACCGGATTGGCCTTTAGGACCTTCAGGACCTTTAATCCCCATAGGACCTTGTTGTCCTGGCAGACCTTGCGGGCCTTTGTCACCAGAAGGTCCAGTCGGACCAGTTTGGCCTTTGTCACCGGGGTAACTGGTCGCTCCAGCAACATTTGTTTTTAAAGAGCGGGCAGGTTTCAGATTATCAACATTTGTTTTTGTAGGAGGTTTTGCTTCAGATTTTGTTTTAGAATTGGATGATGGGTTATCTAAAGGAACATCAAATACAGCGTGTAAAGAAGAAAATAAATCAGTAACAATAATCCAAATTTTATCAAGATTAGCAATGGATGATGGAAGTGGGTTTGCAGGAGAGCCTAGAGTTTCAGAAAATAATCCATCTTTTACCCTAAGATGAAAGTTACCTCGCCATAAAGTTGAAAATTGTTTTAAACGAATATCATCATCTGATGGTTTGCTATCAGTGACTGCAATTTGAGCTTCATAGACACCAGATTGTTTAAACGGTGCCGGTCCTTGAATCTCTAAACGTGACTGAGATGACACAAACGTTTGTAGATATTTCAAGTATTTCTGTATTTAGATCGCTAAGTTCTACTTCAAGTTGATCATAGTCAGCATTAGGCTCAATTAAGGTTGGTATTTATCTAGATAAAATGCTTAATTGAGCTGTGAAGAAACCATTTGGTAGAAAATCAAAGGATAAAGAAGGAACAAAGATTGAGAAAACAATCCCACAAGAAAGAAGTTTAGTAGACCCAGATTACAATTTAAAAAAATTATACAAAAAAGGAATCAATTTGATGGCAGATGAAAAGCTTGAAGATGCTGTTGAGATTTTCGAGCAGGCATTACGAATTGACCCAGATAGTGTAGAAATATTGATGAAACTAGGATATGCCAAATTCCACTTAGAAGAACTCCCAGAGGCATTGAGAGTTTATGATAAAATTTTAGAAATTGATGTTACAAATCCAGAAGCTTGGAATCTCAAAGCGCTAGTCCACTATGAACAAAAAAAGTATGCTCAAGCTCTTGATGCAGCACAGAAAGCAATTGAGTCAGATCCAACATACGGAATGGCATGGTATAATCAGGCATGTTTCTTTTCATTGCTAAATCAAATTCCAGAAGCACTCGAATCTCTAAAGCGTTCTATAGAAATTGATGTTAAAAATGCAAGAAAGTCAATTAGAGATAAAGATTTCACGAATGTAAGAATTGAAGAAGGGTTCAAGAGAATTGAAGAGGTAGTAGTTTTAGAATCAGTAAGACAAGGATATCACACAATAGGCGCAATTGTATGGACAACATTTCTAGATAAAGTAGATGCAGAAACTGCTTTGAGAAAATTATTAGAGAAAGGACTGATTGTTCAAAATGAAAAACGTGATGGTCTAAGTAAAATCCCAATATATGATCTTGCAGAAAACATTGCAGAAAAATTAGGCAAAGAAAAGAAAGGACTGTTTGGAATTACAAAGAAAACGTTGCCACGACCAATTAAGAATTTAAAAGAACTTAGTCAAGCTATTCAATCAGTTAAAGAATCAATAGAAGAAGAAGACGTAGAAAAAACAATCGAATTGTTTGAGGAATTCATCGATCCAACAAAGTCAGGCGAACAAATGATCGAGACTTTCTTTGATGAACACAGGGAAATAAGATTATGGAAAATCAGACTAAAAGACAGAGGAGTAGACTATCTAATCGATAACAAAGAAAAAATGATGGCCGTATTTGACAATATCGAAGGAACTGTAACTAAAAAACTCAGAGAGCAAATTTCTTAACTATTCTGCAGACAAATCCCAATAGCTGGCATCTTCTTGTTTTTGAGTTGGTTTTTGAAGATTTTTCCATTCTTTGAAAGAGCGAACGTATAGTTTTGCATTAGACAATCCAGCAGATTTTAGTGCATAATATGCCAAACCTGAAAGTGTACCTACACTACCACAGTAAGTGATAATTTCGGAATCTCCGGCAATTCCCCGGTTATCCAGTAATCGTTTCATATCCTCTTTTGAGCGTAAAATTTTATCATCTGAAGCCAAAGTACGATAAGGCAAGCTTATAGCTCCGGGAATATGCTGTTCAAGAAAGTTCAATCGCTCTCGGTTATCAATCAGGATCACATCGTCTCTAGTTTTGGCAGTTTCCAAATAATCTGAAGTCGCCAAAATATCAGATTTTAGTTTCATAGAGTGTTCCTTGCTTTGAATTTCAGGAGTATCAGAATCATTTTCCAATCCAAGGGATTTCCAATGACTGTATGTGGATTCCAACAAAGTGACATCTGAATGTCCCAAGTATTCCAAAGTCCATGCAACTCTTGATGCCAAAGCGCCAAATGTATCATCATAAACTACAACAGAAGTTTCATCATCAATCCCCATGGAATTTACTAATTTTAAAACGCGTTCAGGACTATCATCAGACAATAAATTTGCAAGAGGTAAATTTACAGCAGTTGAAATGTGATCTTGTTTATAATCAGATTCTCTTCTAACGTCTATCACTCTAACACTTTTGTCTCGGATTTCTGAACGTAAAGAGTCTACATCAGTTGTAATTTTAACAGTGCCTGTCAAGCAGCACATTCACCCTTTCCAGTCTTTGTGTGATAACTAGAGTCACTTCCATAATCCAAGTAAAAGTCAGGATCTTCATCCATTGTTGGTGGAATGATTAAAGGTTCCAGAATTTTTTTAATATCAACAATTGATTTAATTTCGGAATCCTCATTTCCGTTTACGACTCTGTTAATCCAAGACTTTAAAGTATCATCAGGTTTTTTATTCGCTTTGAAAATCTCAATTATCTTTAGAATTACCGGGATTACTCGTTTTGCAGGAACCCTAAGTAGTGTTTGTCCCAACATCGTATCCCCATCAGAACGACCACCAATCGACATTTGATAATTTGCATACATGTATTTTCCAACACGTCCACCACCACCAAAGAATCCCAAAGTTGCAATGCCATGTTGTCCACAAGAGTTAGGACATCCACTAATCTTAATTGAGGAGTCACTAAGGTCATCATCCTCGTCTAGTTTTAATTCTAGAAATTTTCTCTGGATTTCTTTTGCCAATCTATGTGAATTAGTTAATGCAAGATTGCAAGAGGTAGTTCCAGAGCATCCAATAGGAGCAGTCATAGTTAGGGCACCTGATTTTGCCAAACCAATCTCAAGTAATTTAGAATATAGACGTGTCAAATCGTCCTCATGGACATACCGTAGAGCAATATTTTGTGAAAATCCAGATCTGCCCTTACCTTCAGATGAAAAGTTACGAATGATATCAGCCAATCCACGTAGTTGGCTTGCAGTAATATCCCCTGCTTCAAGTGTGAGAAATACTGAACGATAATCTTCTTGAGTTTGTTTTACTGTGTTAGTTTTGAGCCATCTAGCATATCCATCAGGAGTTGTTTCACCGCCATCCTCATCAGAGATTCGAATTGGTCTTTTAATAATATCTGGAGTATGATCAACTTTTAGTTTGGTGATAACTGATTGCGTAGCTCGAACTACGGCTCTTTCTTTGAGTACGAGGTTTTGGAATTTATCCCAACCCATATCATTAACCAAGTACCGCATTCTATTTCGAGCAAGATTTTTCCTATCACCCATTCTATCAAAAATTCTCATAACGGCAATTGATGTGTAAAGTAAATCCTCTTCAGGAGTAAATTCTTCCAACTGATGTCCAACAAATGATTTGTTTCCCAAACCACCACCGAGAAAAATTTTGAATCCTTTTTGAGCAGTTCCATCTATTTCTCTAATTTGCGGAATCAGTCCCACATCAACCATTCTTACCATTCCATGTTTCTCACAACATGTAAAATTAAATTTGAATTTACGAGGAAGATTTTGAGCCATAGGGTTTCTCAAGAAGAATTTTGCAGTTGCAAGAGCATATGGAGTTGCATCAAATTCTTCATCAGGACAAACACCAGACAAAGGGCTACACATTACGTTTCTTACAGAATTTCCACATGCCTCTCTGGATGTCAGTCCAACTTCGGCTAAACCTCGGAATATTTCGGACACATCTTCAAGAATTACCCAATGGAGTTGGATATTTTCCCTAGTGGAAAAATGTCCACTTCCTATAGAGTATTGCTCACTTAATTGAGATATTTTTTCAATTTGATCAGGATAAATTTCGCCTGCTGGAAGTTTGATTCTAACCATGGCATAATCACTAGTCATTCTAGTTCCATATGCCCCATGCTGAAGTCTATATCGTCTAAAACTATCTTCGTCGTATTTTCCTTGACGGAATAACTTTACAGTATTAGCAAAATCATCTGCCTCCTCAATCCTAGACCAATTTATTTTAGATTTTACAGAATCGGATGGAGATTGTTTAAGATCAGATATAGTCAATACAAAGAAATTCTTTTAGTTTGGATATAAATTTTTTAGATTTGCATGTTTTAGGAGAGATATTTTCCTTAAAGTACAAAATTTTCCTATATCTGTGAAAAAAGAAATATTGGAAAAAATTAGTACCAACTAATTTTTTAGAAATTAGATGTGGGAAAGTATTAATTGTTCAGGAAACAGTGAGTCATCATGCAAGAAGCAACAGTTGCAGAACAATCAGAAAAAATTTTTACTGACGTACGTGAAGTTGAAATTACACGTGCAATTGCAAATGAATTTCATGATGTACTAATCGACAGAGCAGAATCAGATGTCATCATTATTGGTGCAGGTCCTGCAGGATTAACAGCTAGCAGAGAGCTATCCAACATGGGCTACAAAGTTTTGGTTATCGAACAAAACAACTACCTAGGTGGAGGTTATTGGTTAGGAGGATACATGATGAATCCAGTTACAGTCAGAGAACCAGCACAGAAAATTTGGGATGAGATTGGAGTGCCATACAAAAAAGTTGCAGAGGGGCTATACTTAACGCCAGGACCACATGCAGTATCAAAATTAATTGCAGCAGCATGTGATGCAGGAGTAAAATTCTTACAATTAACTAAATTTGACGACCTTGTTTTAAAAAATGGAAGAGTGGCAGGAATTGTTGTTAATTGGATGCCGGTTTCAGCATTACCACGAAACATTACTTGCGTTGATCCAATCGCGCTTGAGGCAAAAATAATCATCGATGCGTCAGGCCATGATTCAGTCGCAGTAAAAAGACTAGTAGACAGAGGTTTAGTAAAATGGAAAGGAATGGAACCAATGCACGTCAATGATGGTGAAGAGCACGTAGTCCACAAAACAGGAGAAGTGTACCCAGGATTAATTGCAGCAGGAATGTCGGTAACTGAAACTCATGGATTGGCAAGAATGGGCCCAACATTTGGCTCCATGTTATACTCTGGAAAGAGAGCAGCAGAAATCACGGCACAGAAAATCAAAGAGTTAGAAAGATAAGCAATTAGCATAACCTTTCCTCAGTGAAGATTTCCAAAATCATACTATACAATGAACCCACAGTTCCCGAAATCCAGATTGAAAAAATAAAACAATTCATCACAGAGACATTTCGAATCAAAGTTGAGATAGAGGGCAATTTTTTAAAAAGTTTGGAAGATAAAACATTTGAACAAATAGCATCGAGACGAATTTTTAATTTGAAAAAACAGTTCAAAAAACACATTCCAACGCAAGAAGAAATTCAGGTTGAAAAAGAAAACCAGGATACGTCAAAACAGGACATAATGACTTTGTATGACGGATTTGAATTGCAAAGCATCATTGCAGAGAACATCCCAATTACAAATGACACATTACACATAATTTTTACAAACAAGCTTACTGCAACGTTTGACAATGGTGATTTTAAATATCATGCTAGAGCACTAATCAGTTCAAACCCAACAATAATTTCAACAACTGGAATCATAGAGGCGCCTGCAAAACCTAAACGATACTATTTAGATTTAATAACAAATTTTTCAGAAGGAAAGGTAGAAGGAATCAAAGAAAAATACAAAGGAGAATTTTTAGAATATCATGATTCTAGATTAAGTGACATTGCAGAAGGATACGTATTGCAATCCATCATGTACTATGCCACAGGAGATGCATTTTGCGAAAACAAAGAATGCAGGTTATTCAACGCCCATTGGCAAAAAGATCTGGTCTATTCACAAATAGAAAATAAAAAACTATGTGACAAACATCAAGAGAAATTCATCAAGATAAGAAATCAAGTATCAACAGATTGAATATGATTATGAATATTTTCAGATGATTTTTTTAGAGAGACACTACCAACAATAAAAATCAAATATTACACATCCTGTTTATTTGACAATTAAGACAGGACATTGGATTTTTTGAGAAACACCATTTGCTACACTACCTAAAAGAAATTTATCAAAGCCTGTTCTACTATGAGAACCAATTACTATCAAATCATATTTTCTAGATTTTGCATAATTAACAATATCGTTAACAACTGATTTTGATGTGATAATTTGTGATTTAATAGAAACATTATTTTTTTCTGCTAAAGATTCCAATTGTTCAAGATGTTTTTTTGAAACTTTTTTTGCTTTTTAATCAGTTCAGAATCTACTCTTGCATCATAGTATTTGTGATGCCATGCATCACCTTCAAGACAAGTAAGCAAGGTTACTTTAGAATCACGGCATTTAGCGATATCTAATGCAACTTTAAAAGCTCTAGTTGACTGAGTCGAAAGATCAAAAGGTACAAGAATATTTTTGAACAGTTTCAATACCCCTTTTTACGAATGCTGTCTCTTTGTCTTTTATCATCATGTTTTGGCAACTCACTCTCCAACTTTCTAGATAGATCATCAGCAATTTTCAAAATATCCCAACCAGATTTAGTGTAAACAAGTCGATCATCAGACGTTTTTACAGTGGCCGTAACATCGTAATGTGTTCTAGAACCTTCAGAGTTTTGAGATTCCACTGCAATTTTTGCTTCAATGATATGAGATAATACTTGTTGAACTTTCTCTAAAGCACCACCAAATTTTGACGAAAGTATTTCATTGGCAGGTTCGTCTTTAGGCAAACCAATAACAAACAAAGGTACTTTTTCTGTCATATACTAGTCAAACAAACTAGAACTAAATAACCATCTAATAATTACCAAATTTGATTTTCAGTAATGATACTGATAGAAGAAATATTTAACAAATCAGAGATTTAGAACCATAGTGAACATTAAAGATTTAGAATTATCAGAGTTCGTTACGAAACCAATTACTGTATCACCTAGTGTTTCATTACTAAAAACAAGAGAAATTTTATTACAAAAAAAAGTAAAACGGATAATCGTAACTGATAAAAATTTCCCAATAGGAGTTATTACTGAAAAAGACATTGCAAAGAAAATTTATGAATTAGGAACAAGGCCAATAAAATCAGTAAAAGCTAAAGATTTTAAATTAAGAAAATTGCACACGCTAAGCAAAAAGCATACAGTCAAAGAATGTGCAGGATTAATGAAAAAACATAGAATTAGTCTAGTGATAATTCTAGATAAAAATAAAAAACTCGAAGGAATAGTAACAAAAACGAATCTTGTAACGGCATTTCTTACAAAAGGATCAGATTCAATAAGAGTTTCAAAAATAATGAAGTCAGATATTGTCACTGCATCTCCCAGTGATCCAATATTATTTGTAGAGAGTTTACTAATAAAATATGGAATTTCTAGAATCATCATTAAAAGAAATCAAAAACCCGTGGGAGTAATAACATTCAGAGATTTTGTGCCTGCAAAAATCCCACAATGGATTGCAGAGTCAGCAGATCCCAAAGAAATCCAAGAATACAAATTCAAAAAAGGATTGGCTGAAACTCATGCCAATCAAATGAGTCACCTATTCCCATTTCATGCAACTGACATCATGTCCTCAAATCCAATCACAGTCAATAAAGACAGTGAAGTTAAAGTTGCCATAACCAAGATGATAAAATACAACGTTAGCGGTCTTCCAGTTCTAAACAATTCAAGATTAGTGGGCATAATTACAAAGTCAGATATTGTAAGTACTCTAGCAAATTAGTTCTATTTCACTATCAAAACAGAACAAGAAGAAGATTGCGAAATTTTGTTTGAAACACTTCCAAGTATCAGCCTAGATACAGAACCCAATCCTTTATTTCCAACAACAATAAGATCACACTTTTCTTTTTTCATAGTTTTTTCAATCTCATTTACAATATTTCCTTCTTTTAAGAAAATTTTTGCAGCAATTCCTTTTTTTGAAAGTTTCTTGTTTGCCTTTTCCAACACATTAGTTCCAAACTTTCGAAGAATCTCCAAGTATTCTTTTCTATCTAGGAGATTGATCGGAATGGATTTTTCTACAACATATATCAAAATCAGGTTAGAACCAAACGCATCAACGAATTTACTTGCACGTTCCAAAGATTTTTCAGAACATATCGAACCGTCGATTGGAGCAAGAATATTTTTAAAACTATCAGTCATTTCACTATCAGTACAGGCTTTTTTGACTTGTGCAAAACGTAATTTGAAACGCTTCCCAAGAAAATCTCTTTGGCTGAACTTCTTCCACGCGCACCGATTACAACCATGTCAATTTTATTTTTAGGATTGTTTGTAAATCTTGCAATGTCATATCCAGGATCTCCGGCAATCGCCTTTCCTGTTAAATCAATTCCCCTCTTCGCAGCTCTGACTTTGGCCTCACTAAGCAATTTTTTTATCTCGGTCATGGAATTAAAATCCAAGAATCCGAACGGATGGATTGCATATATTCCAGGCACGGTTTTTATTGCCAAAGCAACGACAGTACCTTGAGACTGTCGCGCAATGTGTATTGCCATATCTAAACCACGAATTGAATTTTTTGAACCGTCAAGAGGAACAAGAATTTTCTTTGTTTTAATTGCCATGTAATGATTAGAATGAATTTGAATTTTAAAGACTACAGTGATTACCTGCATTGATTTTCAATCATGATAATTTAGAAATTATCTCATATAATTGAGAAAGATGCAAAAAACATGGATAGCACATTTGCAAACCAAATTATGAGTAAAAATGTGCTAAGTTTAGACAAATCAGCATCATTGCAAGAAGCGGCAGAACACATGAAAAAGCTAAACGTCGGATGCACAATTGTGACTGAAGGTAACAATCCAATTGGAATCATCACCGAAAGGGACTTTGTTACAAAAATAGCTGCAGAAGGGAGACCGTTATTTACAGAGATTAAAGAAGTAATGTCATCACCACTAATTACAATTGAACCAGAAGAAACCATCTGGGAAGCATCAGAATTAATGAAAGAAAAATCAATTCATAAACTCCCAGTCAAAGAAAATGATGAAATTGTGGGAATCATAACAACTACAGACATTGTAAAAATTTCCAGCGTCGGATCAGATTCAGAAATGCGTAGAATTTGTGATCAAATTCTTTTAAGGATGGAAAACTAGCAAGTAAAAAATATATTCACTTAAATTATTGAAATTAAAACCACTACTATTATGATGTCAGGAGGAGACGCAGGTTCAGCAGTTCTTGAAACAAGGGATGATGAAATCAAGATATCAGATAAAACCAAAACAAAGTTTGACGTAATCATTATTGGTGCAGGCCCATCAGGATATACTGCAGGGATTTATTGCTCAAGGGCAGGTTATGACACTTTGATTCTTTCAGGATTACTTCCAGGGGGACAACTAGTCAATACGACAGAAGTTGAAAACTATCCAGGATTTGAAAATGGGATAATGGGTCCTGATTTAATGATTGATATGAGAAAGCAATCACAGCGAATGGGAACAACCATTATTGACGATGTGGTAGTGGATGTAGATTTTAGACGTAAACCGTTCAAGGTTCTAACAGCATCAGAAGAATTCGAAGGTCGTGCAGTGATTATTGCAACAGGTGCCAATCCAAGAAAACTAGGTGTCGAGGGCGAAGAAACTTTCAGCGGAAAAGGCGTATCATACTGTGCAACATGCGATGGTCCTTTCTTCAGAAATCAAGAAATTGTTGTTGTAGGTGGCGGTGATTCTGCAATTGAAGAGGCAACATTTCTTACAAAATTTGCGTCAAATGTTCATTTAATTCATAGAAGGGGGGAATTGCGTGCAAGTAAAATCATGCAAGAAAGAGCATTGAACAACGAAAAAATAAAATTTCATTTTGATTCTGCAGTTATTTTGATTAAAGGAGATCAAAAAATACAGCAAGTAGTTTTAAAAAATCTAAAAACAAACGAAGAAACAACACATGATGCAGGAGGACTGTTTGTTGCAATTGGTCACGATCCAAATACACAACTGTTCAAAAGCCAGATTGATTTAGATGATGAGGGCTATATTGTATTAAAAAATAAAACTCATACCAACATAGAAGGGGTTTTTGCTGCGGGGGATGTGCACGATAGAAGTTATCGGCAGGCAATTACTGCCGCAGCCTTTGGATGCATGGCAGCAATTGATGTTGATGAATATCTTACTGAAAGTGCAGATAAGAAATAATGAAAAATGCCCAATGTAAAAAATGTCTAAATAAATTTCAGCAGAAAGATATCTACACCATTCAACAATTTCAGTACAGAAAAATACCCTCATACAAGTGGTCTGTAAAATATTTTGAAAAAATAGGAATTACAGAGTGGGATTTATTCTGCGAGGCATGCATGTAAGAATATTCAAAAGAATCTGAAAAAAAAATGGAATGAATCAAAAATTTAAACTCTTTATTGCGTGTGAGACAACTGATGGATATTGAGCCAAGATCCAGAAAATCTAAAAAAATCATCTAAAGAGCACAGCGATAAACTAGCTAAATTAGGAATGGAATTGAGAAGAATTCAATTCAGTTACAAAATTGAAGAAAAAATAACCAAGGAATATTGGAACCAAAGAATAGAGGATTTTAAAAAATACAATGAAAAAGGCTTAGAATACTATAATCAAGTTTATGCAATAATGGATTTATCAAGGAAAGAAGAAGCACAAAGATTTCTTTTACGTATTAGTAAATTCAGACAATTAAGCACAACACTATCAGAGACCATGGAAAAAATTAAAGAAAACCCAACTATAATAGATTCTAAAGATAGACAGCAAAGTCTTTGGAGCAGAGAAATAAAAAATCAAATCACAGAACAAAGCAATCAATGCTTGCGACATGAAATGGACATGAATGGATTATTTAGAGAGTTTTATAAGAAATATTTGAAAAAGGTGCTCGAATAACTAGTATGCTAATTCAGACATGTGTTTTGCATCTTTTAGACAATTATCAAATTCTTCTTCAGTCATTACATTTTGAGTGGCATAAACACTTTTGAATTTACGTCCATCATCTGCAAAAATCCCTACAACACATGCATCTCCGTCAACAGGGTATTTTTTCAGGCATGCATATACTGCAGCAGAAGACGGGCTGATCAAGAGTTTATCTTTAGCAAACACGTCTCTTACAACTGAAAACGCTTCATCATTATCAACAGAGATCCAATCATCTACAACATTTTCCCGTTTTAAGAATAAATCAGGTTTTGCAGATTCTTCAAAATTTCTCCACCCCTGAATTAAGTGATTTTGTTGTGGTTGGCATCCAATTATTTTAACATCTGGGTTTTTTTCTTTAAGATATGCACCTATTCCTGTAATAGTACCTCCAGTACCAACACCAGTAAAGAAATGAGTTACTTTACCCTCAGTTTGCTTCCAAATTTCAGGACCAGTTCCAACATAATGCCCTTTGAAATTAGCTTCGTTGGCATACTGATTTGGAGAATAATATGTATCAGGTCTAGATAATGCAATAGATGTAGCAAGTGCAATGCTTTGATCAGTTCCAGCACCTACTTTGGGACACAAATCATCGCTAGTCTCAAACACTTTGGCCCCTAGTTTCCTAATGATATCTTTGGTTTCATTACTTACTTTTTCAGGAATAACAATCTCCACCTTGTAACCCAAGATATTTGCAATGCCTGTTAAGGCAATTCCAGTATTACCAGAAGTTGGTTCAATGATTATGCTTTTTCCTTTTGTCAAAAGTCCTTTTTCTTCGCCATCTTTAATCATGTAATATGCCGCCCTATCTTTAACAGAACCAAACGGATTGTGACCCTCTAATTTTGCAAAATATTCTACATTGTCATGAGAAAGAGAATTCAAAGGCACTAGAGAGGTGTTACCTACACGATTCAAAACATCTGTATCAGTAACAGTAGTCATAATTGAGATTATTTCACCTTTTTAATTTTAAATGTAATAGTTTCACCATCTTTGGACATATCTAATAGTTCATGGCCACTTCTCGTAACCCATCTTGAAATATCATCTTCAGCTGCAGGATCATCAGCAGATACAACAATGATTTCACCCACTTGCATTCTTTCAATTTCAATTTTTGTTCTAAATACAGGTTCAGGGCAAAACAATCCAGTTGCATCTAATTTTTTTTCAGTAGATTCAGACATTACTAATTCCTGAAGGTCAAATTGTCATATTAAAAGCTATTCGAGTTTAGATATCTTATTTTACTTTAAAATAAAATTTTAAAAATATTATCTGAAAAAGTCTTCATGTTCAGAACGGATTAATTCATCAATAGCACGGTCTTCAACTTTAAACGAATAATCACGAATTATTGCAAATGGGCATTTCAAAGATTTGCCCATAACTAATTCTGATGCAGATGTCAATTCATCAGCAATGGCAATGGCAGTCACTCGTAAAATTTTATTAAAAGAATCCAATGTACCCTCATAATCTAAAATTGGATTTAATCCAGATATCCCAATTGCATGATTAGTTTGTCCCAATCGAAAAGGTCGACCAAATGTATCAGAGATTATCACCGCCACATTTTTGTTTGATTGCTTTAAAATTGCCTTTCTGATTTTTTGTGCAGAAATATCAGAATTTACAGGTAACAAAGTCGCGTATCCTTCTTGGACGTTACTTTCATCAATTCCAGCATTTGCACAAATAAAACCTTGATTTGTTTCAACTATCAAAACACAATTTTTCATCCTTACAATTCGTTTTGACTCAGATAAAATTAATTCAATGATTCTAGGATCTTTTTGATATTGAGAACCAATGCCCTCAGCCAGCAAAGAAGGGGTCACAGTTGATAAATTAATCAAACGTCCTTCTTGTTTAGAGATTATTTTTTGTGCAATTACTAGAATGTCTCCATCGTTTAATTTTTCAGATTTTAGAATAATATCCGAAATATCATCAGAGGAGTCGATCTCTTTTTCAAGATGAATAGGAATAATTTGCAAGTAATGTATACCGAGCAGAAGACTAAAAAATTGTTTATGCGGAAGTCACAGCTTTTAATTCAAGTTTGTAGTGTTTGTTTATAATATCAATAATTTTAGAGAGATCTTTTTCTTCCAAAGTTGTAGTAGCCAAGTCTTTTACAATGTCTTGGGCACGATATGCAATTCCCAATCCGCATACATTAAATAATTTTATATCATTTGCACCATCGACGACACAAACTATGTCTTCTTTTTTCTCACCCCATTCTTCGATTTTTATTTTTGCAGACTTTGATTTATCAGAATCAACATTAATTATAACGCCGTCTAGCTTGCCATCTTTAAAAATTAGTTCATTGCAAAAAACATAATCAAGTTCCAATTCTTCTTTTAACCTATGCATCATCAAAGAAAAACCACCAGATACTGCCAGGATTTTCCATCCTGCCGCTTTTAATGCTCTACATGCCTCTTTTGCACCAGTCATGATAGGTAACGCATCAGATACTTCTTGACAAGTTTTTTCATCAAGACCCTTCAAAGCTTCAACTCTAGTCCGTAATCCTTCTTCCCAGTCAATTTTTCCTTGAATTCCTTGTTTTGTAATTTCCCAAATTTGGGCTTCTTTGTTGAGTTTTTCTGCAAGAATAGGAAGATATTCTTCATCATACAAAACTCCCTCGACGTCAAAAATAGCTAACAATGGGTTTCTGGTTTGGAAAAAATCGCTAATTATATTAAAGTTTAAATTTTTTTTAGATCTAAAAAACGCTAGTAATAAATCACCGAGTGCACCATACTAGGTATGGTAGACGAGCTAGAACGCAAATACGATGTAAAAATTGAAGAAACTGAAGAAAAAGTAAAATTCCCTGCCGAACTCAAGGAAAAACTGAAAGACTTAGGTTTGATGGATGATAAAGGAAAATTAAAGCTCAAAGGAGTCAGCCCAAAAATGCTCAAAAGAATGAAACAAGAATTTGTAAAATGTCCAGTGTTAAAAGAAGATATTCAATTTGTTCAGTGTTTCGTATGTCCAAATTTCCAAAGCAGAGTCATGGGCGAAGTATTGTGTAAAGGCGACCCACTCAAATAATAAAGCAATTTTAAAAAAATTACCACGAAAGGCTCATTAATAAAATTAATTCAACGAATTCTAGTTTGGGTAAAGAAGACGTAGGAATCACAGTTTCAAAAAATGATGATTTTAGTGAATGGTACACGCAAGTAGTTCTAAAGGCAAAACTTGCAGATTATGCCCCGGTAAAAGGATTAATCGTCCTCAGACCAGACGGATATTCGATTTGGGAATCACTAAGAAGTACATTTGATAAGAAATTTTCAAGAAACGGAATTAGAAATGGGTTTTTGCCGATACTAATTCCAGAATCGCTGTTAGGCAAAGAGCAGAAGCATTTTGCAGGATTCAATCCAGAAGTATTTTGGGTGACTCATTCAGGAACCAATGAAATAGGAGACAGATTGGCATTAAGACCAACATCTGAGACATTGGCATACACTTTGTATTCAAAATGGATTCAAAGCTGGAGAGATCTCCCATTAAAAATTAATTTTTGGAACACTGCCTTGAGAGCAGAAATCAAAGCAACAAAACCATTCCTTAGAACCTCAGAATTTTTGTGGCAAGAAGGACATACAGTCCACAGTACTCAAGAAGAAGCAGAAAAAGAAGTAATGAAAATTCTAGACATTTATAAAAACACAGTAGAAGAAGAGCTAGCAATTCCAGTAACAACAGGTAAAAAAAGTGAGAAAGAAAAATTTGTTGGAGCAGTATACACTACCACAATGGAGTCAATCATGCCAGATGGAAAAGCATTGCAGATGGGCACATCTCATTTCCTGGGTCAAAACTTTTCAAAACCATTTGAAGTTAAATTTGCAGATAAAGATAATGTAGAGCATTATGCATGGCAAACATCTTGGGGGGCATCCTGGAGATTGATTGGAGCCATGATCATGGCACACGGAGATGACAAAGGATTAGTTTTACCACCAAAGGTAGCTCCAATACAAGTAGTAATTGTTCCAATTTACAGAAATGATGAAGGAAAAGAAACAGTTCTTCCAAAAGTAGAAGAAATTAAAAAAGAGTTAGAATCAAGAGATATCAGAGTACATGTAGATGAACGAGAAGGACCATCACCAGGTTACAAATTCAATGATTGGGAATTAAAAGGAGTTCCATTAAGAATAGAAATTGGACCAAAAGATATTGAAAAAAATAGTATAATAGTTGCAAAAAGATACAATCTTGAAAAAATCAGTTTGAGTTTTACAGAAATTGATAAAGTGCTCACAATACTAGATGAAATTCAAGTCGAGATGCTAAAAAAAGCCAAAGAAGAAGCTGAAATCAACACTCTAGAAATTACAAATTATTCTGATTTTAAATCAAAGATTGAGAAAGGAGGTTTCTTCAACTCACCATGGTGTGGAAAATTAGAATGTGAGGAAAAAATCAAAGAAGAAACAGGAGCAGAAATCAGAGTCGTACCATTTGAAAGTGAAAATACAAATCAGAAATGCATCTATTGCCAAGAACAAAGTGTTTCGGTTCCAGTATTTGCAAGAGGATACTAGAACTAATCGGACTAAACCGAATTGAAATGATAGAGATTTTATGCAAGCAGAAAGCCCTTTATGAGAATTCTACATCAGAGTATCAAATGTTTAGGTCAATGCCATGAGGATGTATTCTTAAAGCCTAGAATGAAATCCTAAGATTCATCAATTCCAGTCTATTGTAAGGTGATTTGTTGTTATTTTGTACAATTGTAAAACCGTGTTCCACCAACTTGTCAACAGATGAGGGTTTTACGCAAGCATAAGTATTGTCACTACCAATGAGCAACTGCAAAGATTCCGAACAAATAGTATCTTTTGGAGATATTTCAACCGTTTTGTTGGTGTGAGGGTCTCAGATAATTTTGCTCAATAGAATTGACAACACATAGTTTTCCAGGGCATGCATATTCACTACATCGAAAGGCAAATACACAGTTTCCATCAGTCCAAACATGATATCCAAGAATGCAAATGCTTTTCCAAGAATATGGTTCATGAGATTTAAAAATTTGTTTGATTTCAATTAATTTGTATTTTGGATATCCAACAAGAGGAAGCGTAAAAAGTTTTTTGACAGAAATCAGATATGTGTTTCCCTCAACATAATCTAGGACTTCAATTTCGGGATATGTCAATTCCCAAGTAAGACTGTTTTTGACATCACGTATTATGAATACATCAGAAGTAAAGCCAGAGACATGAATTTCTCCAATAAGAGGACTAATCAGTAAATCCAATGGTTCTTCTACAAACGCAGGATACATTCCAAAAACAAATAATCCAATAATTATCAAAAGTTTAATTTTTATAAATATCCAGTTCCATGACAATGAAGGCATTGTGGAGGATATGTATTTACAGACATTTCAAAACCCATTCCATTACACACGTTACATTGTTTTCTCTTTAATTTTTTTCTATAACTTTTAACCAACATCACAGTAATTAAAATAAAAAATAACCCCCAAACGATTGCAAAAACTATTGTTGGATAGTCAATCATCACTCAACATTGTTGCCGACATCAAATTGGTCATTCCATCGATTTGACCAACGTCTCATTAAAAATATTGCAAACAAAACACTACCAATCTGTACTCCAATAGAAAATATGAATTGGTCATCATTTATGCCATAATAGTAGATCATGAGATTTGTGAAGCCTTCTAAACCTTCATCGTAAGTAGGAAGAAAAACAGATGAAGCGATGGTTACAGGTATGGCGATTACAAGTATCATTATTGCCAGATACTTTCTTAATTTTTTAATGCGATATGCTGCAAACATGTCCATAATTGGAATCATACAAAAAATAGTTTGAACTGACAAACTTACTCTTCCCTTTGCAGGCATAAAATTTAGACAGAAATATGATTAATTACAATTACTATTCATCGCCATCTCCCTGCAGAATTCCAAGAGGTAATCAATTGAGATTGAATAATCACCCTCACAATAAAAATACCCACAAACATAAAAATAGAAAAAGTATTGTTTTCCAATATTGACCTCTAATCCAGAGTTGCAATTAGAAATTTCATTACTAGAACAATTTAAAGAAACACGTAGCAGGACACTAGAATTAGTGAAAACTTTAGAAAAAGATGATTTCGTAGTCCAAACTGCATTTTTTATGAGCCCTCCAAAATGGCACATAGGACATGTAAGTTGGATTTATGAAGCAATAATGAACAAGATTGATAAAAATTACGAGTTTTATTCTAAAGAATTTTCAGAATATCTAAATTCCTATTATCAGCAATTTGGAATACCTCATGACAAAGGTTTGAGAGGAGTCGTCTCAAGGCCAACAACTGATCAAATTTTTCAGTATTTTAATACAATAAATCAAAGAGTGAAGAAATTCATTCAAACCCAAACACTAAGTGAAGATGCCATCAGACTAATCATGACAGGATTTCATCATGAATGTCAACATCAGGAACTTTTAGTGTATGATTTACAACATTTACTTGCAGAGCAATACAGACCAGTAAAGAAAAACGAAATCACAAAACAAACAAACATTGAAAGAAAATCAATCCAAATCAAAGGAGGGTTGTACACCATGGGGAACAACGGAGGAGAATTTTGTTATGACATTGAATTACCCGAACACAAAGTTTACCTTAATGATTACGAAATAGATGAATTTCCAGTGACAAACAAACAATATCTAGAATTTATGGAGAGTGAGGGATACGAGATCTACAAGTATTGGCTATCAGACGGATGGGAGAAAGTCAAAGAAAACAAATGGAAATCTCCAATGTATTGGGAAAAAATTGATGACAAATGGCATACAAGAGACTTTTTAGGAATTAGAGAAATAAATCTAAACGAGCCAGTATGTCATGTAAGTTTCTATGAAGCAGACGCATATTGTAAGTGGGCAGGTAAAAGGCTCCCAACTGAGGCCGAATGGGAAAAAGCTGCTTGTTGGAATGAAGACAAGCAGAAAAAAACAACATTCCCATGGGGAAATGAAAAGCCAACTGAAGAAAAATGTAATTTGCTTGAATCATATCATTGGGGCTGTTCTGAAATAGGATCTTATCCAAACGGAGCTAGTAATTCAGGCTGTCAACAAATGATTGGAGATGTTTGGGAATGGACATCATCAGAATATACAGGATATCCAGGATTCAAGTCAAGGTTTGATGAATACAATGACAAATGGTTCACAAGTCAAAAAGTTTTGAGGGGGGGTTCTTTTGGAACACCAAAGATGTCAATTAGAGGGAGTTACAGAAATTTCTTCAGATTGGATGAAAGATGGTTGTTTTCAGGTTTCAGATGTGCTGAAAGTATTTAGTTTTTTGAGACTAGAGTTAATGAAAAATAAATATCATCATCTAACCATGTATGATTAATTTTGAATCCAGTATTTTTAAGAAGTGTTTTAATTTGTTCCAGAGTATATTTGTGAGAGTATTCAGTGTGGATTAATTCATTTTTTTTCAAATTTAATGAAAGGTTAGATTTTGAAATGATTACAGATTGATTTACCAAAGATTTCAAGTACATTTCAATTCTCTGATCATCTTTGTTGTAAACAGAATAATGTGAAAAATTGTTTAAATTAAAATCGGCATCAAGTTCATTATTTATTCTAGATAGAACATTGAGATTAAATTCAGCAGTGACGCCCTGTGCATCATCATATGCAGATTCTAGAATTTGTGAATCTTTTACCAAATCCAAACCAATTAAAAATAAATCACCAGATTTCATTGTGGAATTTATTTTCTTTAAAAAGGTTTTACCATCAGCAGGAGAAAAATTGCCAAAGCTAGAACCTAAAAATATGATCAGGTTATTTTTGCGGCCATGATTTTTTAAAAATTCTAATCCACCCTCATAAGTATCAATAATTCCAGTGATTCTAAGATTATCATAATCTTGTAACAATAGTTCTGAACTTTCAGTTAAAATTTCAGAAATGTCAATTGGGAAGTATTCGGTAGTTTGTTGCATTTGAGTAAAAATATCAAGCAATAACCGAGTTTTTACAGATGCACCACTGCCAAGTTCAACTAATCTAAAGGAATCATCAATAAAGGAAGGCAACTCAGTCTGTAAATTCTTCAAAATTGTAATTTCAGTTCTCGTAGGATAATATTCAGGAAGGGTACAAATTTTCTCAAACAAATCAGAACCTTTCTTATCATAAAAAAATTTGGGCGGGATAAATTTAAAATCCCTATTCAAGCTTGAAGATATTTCTTCGGCAAATGTTTTCTCTATTTTACTAGCATGGGGTTTGAAATATTGAAGTTTTGAATCTATAACATATTTTTTATAATCAAGGTTTTTTTGGATTGTTTTATTCAAGTATTAAACCGGTCTTTGTTTAACATAAATGCTTTATCCCAAATTTTACGCATGGAAAATGTTTCTTGATATACTTCTTTATTCAACAATAACCATTGGACGAAATTCTAAGAGTAGAACATTTGAAAAAATATTTTACAAAAAAAGGAATGTTTGGAACAAGATCATCAACTGTGAGAGCAACAGATGATGTATCATTTTCATTAAAAAAAGGGGAAGTTTTTGTTTTAGCTGGAGAATCAGGTTCTGGAAAATCAACTATTGCTAAGTTAATTCTTAAATCAATACAACCAGATTCAGGGAAAATATTTTTTGAGGATCAAGAAATTGACAAAAATAAAGAAAATTTGGCAAAAATTAGAATGAATTGTCAAATGATACATCAAGATCCATACGACTCGATCAATCCTAGAATGAAAATTGGAGACATTGTATCTGAACCACTTGAAATCCATAAAATTGGAAAGAAAGAAGACAGAACAAAAAGAGTAATCGAAGTGTTACATGAAGTAAAATTAGAACCGGTTGACGATATTGTAAAAAAATATCCTCACATGTTATCAGGAGGACAAAGACAAAGGGTTGTGCTTGCAAGAGCTTTGGCATTGAAACCCAAAGTGATACTGGCAGATGAACCAGTGTCCATGTTGGATGTATCAATTAGAGCTGAAATGTTAGAATTAATGCAAGAGTTACAGAAAAAATATGACATCTCATTCATTTACATCACACATGATTTGGCTACTGCCAGATATTTTGGTCAAAGAATAGGGATTCTATATATGGGGAAAATTGTTGAAATTGGGCCAATCAATCAAGTATTAGTGAACCCCAGACACCCATACACTCAGGCATTAATCGATGCCATTTCAGAACCGGATCCAGACAACCTACACAAAGAAAGAAAAATTAGGATCAATGACCCGTTAGATATTGACATGTATAAGGGATGCAGATTCCGAGCAAGATGTCCGTACGCCATTGAAAAATGCATAGAGGAGCCGACATTAGAAGAGAATAATGCAGAACACTACTCAGCCTGTTTTGTGAAACTAGACTAGGAAGTTTTCATCGAAGGAATTCGTTTATCTTTGTAAGTGACAACATGTGAGACACCATTCTTTGGAAACACGCCATAGATCAATTTGGCTTTCTGAATTACAGAGTCTTTAAGAGATACCATAATGAATTGGCTTTCCTTAGATCTTTCCTCCAAGATTTTTGCCAATCTCTCTGAATTTGGCGCATCAAGGTGAGCATCAACCTCATCAAAGAGATAGAAAGGGGATGGTTTTAGTTTTTGTAACGCTAGAACAAATACAATTGCAGCTAGCGTTTTCTCACCTCCACTAATTGATGTAGATTCTCTTTTTGGTTTATTTGGGAATTGGATCAAGTATGAAATACCAGAATTAAATATATCATCTTCATTTTGTAATTCTAACCATGCATTACCATTAGTCATTTTATTAAAAATTAAACGAATTTCTTTATCTACGGTATCAAATGCATCTAAGAATGTTTGCCGTTTATCTTTTTCAATATCTTCAATGAATTTAACAATAGAATTTCTTTCAGCTTCGAGAGAATTCTTTCTTGCAGACATGGAACGGTACCCATAAGACACCTCAAGATATGTTTCAGGAGATTTGGCATTTAATGCGTTTAGCGAGGATAATTCAGCAGCCAGTCCATGTACAACAGATTCGACATCAAATGTTTCCATGTCTTTATCAAAGCCAAATGCAGTCAGTAATTGCTGTAATTTGGTTTCAGTTCCAATTAAATCATGTAAATCACGATTTAGAGAATCAGTTTGACGTTCAATTGTATTGATTTGTTTAGTCAATTCTTTGTCTTTTTCAGACAATACTTTGAGATTGTCATCAAATTCTTTAATATGTCCAATAGATGAACCAGATGTAGAAATTAGTTCTTGTTCTTTTTCTCTTAGTTGTACAAGTATTTCGTTTTTTGATTCCTTTTGAAGTCCCAATTCCCTAATTGTGGTTTCCAATTCTTGTTGTTCTAATTTCAAAGAATCTTCTTCTTCATGAAGGCGATTAAATTGAGATTTTTCTCTATTATCTTGGGTTTCCATAGTTGTAAGTTGTAATTCTTTATCACGATATTCATTCATAATTGTAGTATGTAATTTTTCAATCTCTGTTTTTTTAAGGTTGATTCTTTGTAGCTCACTTGCAATTCGGGATTGCTCTCCACTTGCATAGTTTTCTTCAACAATAGAAATTCGGTCATCAAGGGAGTCAATGTGAGATTCACTAGCACTAATTTCGGACTGAATCATATTATTTCTAATAGTTAAATCAGAAATTCTCTTTACTAATTGTTCTTTCATGATAAGTGTAGATGAAATTCTAGATTTTAAATTAGAATGATTTTCAGTTGCAGAAGATAAGGACTGTTCAGATAATGAAAGCCTATCAGTGTTTGATTGAATAGCATGATCTAATTTTTTAATTTCTTGTTTTTTACTTAGCATTACCTTTTTCACCAAACTAATTGATTTGAATAAACCATCAATGTCACTACTCAGGGAAATTAATTTTGTGAGTTTTGAGATTTTAGAATTATTATCAATTATAACAGTGCCCCCTTTGGCCTCAAAGAACTCACCACCGAGAGTTACTGCCTTGTAACCGGATTGAGACAGATTGTAGGCGGATTCTCTAGTCTCAGTAAGCACGACATTTCCAAATAGGAAGGTTTTGAGTGCAGAATAGGCAGAGTTACATCTCACATTATCAGATAAGACTCCCAATACCCCAGGTTCCTTTGTAATAGTTAGATTGAATTTTGGAATGGAGTCAAGCGGAATAATTTTCAATTTTGGAAGTTTTTTGATTCTTGCAACTTCAGCAATACCAAGTAATGTAGCAAAGTCATTAACAACAATTGCCTTAATCCAATCAGAACTTACGGCTAGAACAGAACGATCATATTTTTTATCCCATGAAATCATTTCATATACTAATCCTACAATTCCAAGATTTTCCGCATCTTCTTTTAATTTTGCAACAGTGTAATCCTCATGCATGAATCCTTTTACAGTTTTAATTTTTGATTCATAACGTGTTGCTTGTTGATCTGATTTTTCAATTATTTGTGCCCATTCATCCATATCAGTGATAAGATTAGATTTTTTTATCTGGTATTTTTTAATTCTAGACTTTAATTCAGCGATTGAAGCATAATTATTTTTCATCAAAGATTCCAATTGAGATTTTGCTGCACTTAATTCTTCAATGGCAGATTCTATTTTAATCAGTTTAAAAGAATTAGTTTTAATGATTTTTTTAGATTGTTCTTGTTCATGTTGTTTTTTAGAAAATTTTAATTTTGCATCATTTAGTTGTACAGTAAGTGTTTGAATTTTTTTATCAATTTCAGATTTTTTAACAGCAACCTCAGATTGCTCTGCTAAAACTTTTTGTCTTTGAAAATCTACCAGTTCTAGTTCTTTACCAATATTATTTTTCTTTTCGTTTGTTTCCATTATTGATTCTTTTATTTTTTGAATTTTGATATTGATATTATTTCTAGCATCATCAATAGAATTTAATTCTATTTTTAGTTCAGGAATTCTTGCAGTAATTCTTTCAATTCTTTTTCGAGATGCAGATATTGCGCTATTATGAATTTCATACTGCTCCATAGCAGCGGCGATTTCAGTATCTAGCGCAGATTTTGTTTGATTATAACTATTAGCTTCTCCCATCAATTTTGATTTTTCAATTTCAAGTGATTCAATATCTGCTCTCAAAAGGGTTCTTTCACCATCAAATTTTGTCATTTCTGCAGTTAAAGTATGCAAAGTGGTCTCTTTGGAGACCTTTTTACCAGTAATGACTTTCATTTTATTGGCAGCATCTATTGCTTTATAGCGATTTAACTCACGTTCTAAAATATCATGACGTAATTTTTGATTCCTTTCTTCTTCTAGTTCGTCAATTCTCTTTTTAATTTCACCCATCTTGGCAAGAGCAATTTCCAATCGTCTATCAGCCTCATCTAATTGTTTTACAGATTCTACTTTTTTATCATCAAAATAAGATAGTCCAATTAAATCTTCAATGGTTTTTCTTTTTTCTTCTGAAGTAAATTCAGATATCCTAGTTACAGTTCCTTGTTGCACAGCATTGAGTTGACCCAAACCAGCATTGGCCATATCAAGTAAATCAAGTATATTACTTCGATTTGTTTTCTTTTTATTTAGATAGTACGTGTTTTCACCATTAGCATCCATTTCTCTTGTAATTTCAACAATATCAGAATCTACAGGGATTTTTCTATCAGAGTTATCAAAGTGAACACTGGATCTTGCCATTTTAGTTCCATGTCTTGTCCCTTCAACATCATGAACTAGAGATCGTAATTTATCTACTCTCAAAACTTTTGGTTTGTTTTCACCCATTGCAAAAAGTATGGCGTCCAAAATGTTACTTTTACCAGAACCGTTTGGACCAGAAATTGAAATTAAACCAGGTTCAAACTGTACAGTTTATTCTTAAATCCAAATGATTTGAAACCAAAGATCTCAACTTTTTTAACATGAACCAATGATAATTA
>CAJQMY010000055.1 GCA_905479565.1 uncultured Candidatus Nitrosopumilus sp. | reverse complement strand
GAATATATTTTAAAAAAAATTAGATGTGACCGATCACCTTGAACTGCACAACCGGCTCCGGCAACAATGCGAAAAAGGGAAACTGATTCAAATACACTATAGGGGTCATTTTCCGGCAGTGGTTGCCACAGTTTTAGGTCTCTGCCCAAAAACTATTTAGGTAATCTGGAAAACGAATTGCGACCGTTCGTAAGGAAAAATGTGAGGTACTCGCATCACTTTGAAGGAATCTTTATTCAAAAATAAAACTATGTATCATCAATTCTATAATATGATATAAATCACTATTCATAGAAAGAGTTATCCATAAATTTATGATTGAAAGGAATCCTTGATGAAATTGATATGGGAATTTAGTGATGACAACACCTGAGCATTGGTCGTAGAGATAAGAATGGAGTTTTAAGATTATAGAAATGTTTCGACATTCATTTGAATGTACTTATGGGTAACTAAAAATGTTTTATATGACTAGTTGTCAGCAAGTTTACACTAGATTCATCCGTAAAAATTCTAACTTATTTTTCTTCTGCCATAATGCTAAATTGCAAAATAGTTATCTAATTCTGAACCACTAATCAAAATCTACAATGATGAAAAAAAATCTACTGATTTACCTTATTATATTGATATTAATGGGGAGTTGTACCCAAGAGAAAGTTTCTCCCATGGAGGGGGCATGGAAATTAGCCTATGAATATGAAATATCCGGAGATAGTACAAAGCTCCTTTTTCCGGGCACTTCCAAAGGAAGCGAAATTAAGATGTGGACAGGAGACAGGTGGGCACTTGTAGGGGTATTTATTCAGGATTCAATGCTCACAGACAATTTTGGTGGAGGAAAGTTCACATTGGAAGACACCAATTATCAAGAGATTGTTGATTATCACAGTGCCAAAGAATACCTGGGCCAGACAGTCAAACTATTTCTAGAGATCAAGCACGACACCCTCACTCAAATCTGGCCCGTTGATGACAAAGGAGAGATCATTAAGAGTCATTACTATATGGAGAAGTGGGTCAGAATGGAATGATTCAGTATTTGCTATTCTAAATTGGACGCAAAGCAAATAGATGTGTCCAGACCCACTATACTATACCTCTATCTCCGGCAACAATGCGAAAAAGGGAAACTGATTCAAATACACCATAGGGGTCATTTTCCTGCAGCGGCTGCTAAAGTTTTAGGTTATTATTATTCCTGTCCCGAAAACTATTTAGGTATGCTCGCAAAAGAATTGCCACCATTCGTCCTTGACCATTCTTTCATCTAAGTTGCTAATAGTATATTTAGTTACCAATTCTATCAGATGATTCCATTCTTCCGTAAAATACGCTACCGTTTAGCGAAGGACAATCAATTCTTCAAGTATAGTAGATATGCCATTGGTGAGATCCTGTTGGTAGTGATTGGGATATTGATTGCATTGCAAATCAACCAATGGAACGATAACCGAATAAAAAGAAATCTTGAAGTAGAATTTTTAATGGAAATCAAGGATAATTTATTGAAAGACAAAGCGCAAATTGATCAGGTATTGAAATTCAACAAGAAAAAAGAAGTCACCATTCAAACTATCATGTATAGTTTTGAAAAAGCAAGAACAGACGCATTCGATCTCAACACATTCAGTCAGCATATGGGTGTTCTAGGCTCATATGAACATTTTCTTCCGAACAGAACTGCTTTTGACAACCTTTTAGATACCGAGAGTGTCAGTTTGATATCAAACAATGATCTCAGAACCCTCCTCTCAAAATACTACAAATTTGATTTTATGAGTGGAACACAGGAAACCGTTAGTTACCGAGCCAGGTCCTTTGCCGAAACAGCCTCATCGCATTTGACTACTAAAGAAAGTATAAACCGGATGTATGGAGTCATTCTGGATTTAAAATCAAGTACAAACACACAAATCCAAAAAGATGAAAATATAATAACAAGTATGGTTTATATGTCTGTTGTCATGTCCTACCAAAACGAACTCATGACCAATACTCTGGCTGATGTGAATCTGAATCTCGACCTGATAGAGACACATACCGTTAAAAAAAAATAGGTTTAATTTTAATCAAACTACCAACTCGAACGAAGATTCATTCGGGTTTTTTATTTTCGCTCCCCAAGATTCTCACTCATCCACTTCCAACCTCTGGGGTTGAATGGTTGTTTAAGTACACTCGATAAGTATTTAGTGACTTTCGGAAGAAATTTAGGGCTTTTCATCCTTTTCAAAACCATTGCTAATATCATTAAGCCTATCTTAAGAGTTCAACAACTGAACTATGATCCCCTTCTTCAGAGGACAGAGCGTCGAGAAAATGTCTGGCAGACATTTTTAACGTATGGGCCAGATGGCGTGCGGGTATTGATAATAATAACTATGATAAACTTTTTTAGACGAATACGTAAAAAAATGGCAGATGACAATAGGCCCTTGAAGCCTGCCTGGCCGGCAGGCAGGTATATGAGATATGCTATTGGGGAAATAGTACTTGTGGTGATTGGGATATTGATTGCACTTCAGATCAATAACTGGAATGAAAACCGGAAAACTGATATAAAGATTAGAGACTCTTTAATCTCAATGAGAAGTGACTTAATACAAGACACTTCATTAATCAGAGAAAGACTACCATTCATTAATGAACAATATAATTTGAATGAATCTTTGAGAGTTAGAGTAGCCAAACCAAATGCAACTGTTGACACTCTTTTACGAATAATGCGATTTGAATTTAATCCAAACTGGGTAGTGCAAATTCCTTATAATACAAATACATACAATAGTCTAATTCAGACAGGATTACTAGAAAATCTGCCTGACTCCTTAAAAGTCAACATTAAGAACTTTTATAACACGAAAGCTTCATTAATGAACAGAGTAGAAAAAACCACAAATGATTATCAAGGGAAAGTGACTTCTTATGTAAACACTTATACTTTTGGAGTGACAGAAATACATGATCAAGGAATTTTGATTGATTCTCTAGTTTGGAATGATATTGATAATAGTCATCTTGCCGCTACATTCCAAGGTATAAGTAATTTTAAAAGAATTTTATTTAGAGAAACAAAAAAAGAGCTTGATTATTCTTTAGAGAGTTCCCAAGATTTAATAAAGCAAATTAACTATTATTTAGAGGAAACTTATAAATGATTTAAGTAGAAAAGAATGAAAGTACAACAAAGTGTCAGATTCATTATGGTTCTTTCATCCACCACTCCCCAACATTAGCACGTATTTCCTCTTTGAAGTGATTTAGCGAGTTTTCTTATATTGTCGCACATAAAACTCTATTCAAACTTACCATACAAGAAGCATTGTAACAATAAAATGAATAATGGAAAAAACAAAAGAAGAACTAAAGAAGAAAGTTAAATTTCTTAAAGTGCAAATAGCTGAACGAATTCAGGGTTTTACTGAAAGAAGAATTAATAACAAGCATAAAGCAAGAAATTTTCAGGTCTCGATTACCGTATTAGGTGCAATCAGCACTATTATATTAGGCCTTAATTTTGACAAATTAGAATACCTAACATTCTTCAAAAATCAAACTCAAAACATAGCACTTATTATATCTGCTCTCATTACTATCATCAGTGCCTACAATACTATTTTTGACCATAAAGGTCTATGGGTAAACTACACAACTA
>CAJQMY010000054.1 GCA_905479565.1 uncultured Candidatus Nitrosopumilus sp. | reverse complement strand
ATGGTAGATCTACAAATTCCTGAAGACTTTTGTCATAATGACGTAAAGCCAAAAGGAAAAACAAGTCATGCCGATGGTGAAAATCTACATTTTATCTGGGGTGACGGAAGATCCGATGGTGCAGCATTCTCAAACGACGATGTAAAGGCAGCCTATGAAGCAAGAGGAGAAACACAAGTTCCTCTAGGAATTCATGGTACTACAGTTGCAGTTGATTGGGATTCTTGCGTTGCAGCCGGTTCATGCATGAGTGTATGTCCTGTTCAAACCTTCCAATGGTACAGAACTGAAAAAGATATTCCAGCAGAACAATGCTTGGGAGAAACTTTTGAAGGTACTGGTCTAACAGAACAAGATGAAAGATTAGATTATACAGACAAATCACAACCAATTAGAGAACACGATTGTACAATCTGTATGGCATGTCAAGAAATTTGTCCTGAAGGAGCTATTCTAATTGAAGCATCAAATCAAGAATGGCACGAGAAGGCGGCCGGAACATATGTCAAAATGCCATCAAGTGGTGGCGGACCTCACGCACACGATTAAAGAAAATTTTTCTTTTTCCTTATTTTTCTATTTTACATCAACAGATTTTAACCGCTTTTGCCCAAGATTTTTTGCAGAGGTCGCCTAGCTCGGTAGGGCGCGGGCCTTGAGAGCCTGTGTGCGCAAGCATACGGGGGTTCAAATCCCTCTCTCTGCGTTTTTAATTTTCAACCTTAGCTAGTTCTGCTAACATTGCTGATAGTTGAATTTCAGAATTTGCCCCAACCAAAATCCTATAATCATACTTTGCAATTATCTCTAAAATATCTGCCAATTTTTCATGTTTTGATTTGAAAACTGCAGAGTTGATATATTTTAGAAAATCCGATTCTGACATTCCATAAACCTTGATCAACTCAATCATTTTCTCTCTGGCTTCTGGAACTTTTCCAGACAATGCAATTTTTAGAACTTCATCAACATCAGAAGTCTTTGTCAATCCTGCTGAGGATATCACATTCTTTTCAGTAATTCCACCGAGACTTGCTGTTGCTTGCATCAAGTTAATTGCATGTCTCAAATCCCCTTCAGAATAATCATAAATTGCTTTGAGGCCTTTTTTGTCAGTCTTTACCTTCTCTTTTTTTGCAATCTCCTCCAGCCTTCCAATTATGTCTTCTTCAGGAATTGATGTAAACTTGAAGGTGGCACATCTACTCTGAATTGGGTCTATAATTTTTGAAATATTATTTGCTATGAAAATAAATCTGCATATTTTGGCAGTATCTTCTATTATTCGTCTCAATGCTGTTTGTGCATCATTTGTCATCTCATCGGCTTCGTCTAAAATGATAATTTTGAATGGAACTTCATCCATTCCTGCAAATCTTGAGAATTTTTTCACTTTCTCTCTAACCATTCCTATTCCTCTTTCATCAGATGCGTTTAGCTCTAACGTGTAGTCTTTAGCATAATCACCTAAAATTTGTCTTGCAATACACAATGCGACTGTTGTCTTTCCAACCCCTGCAGAACCTGAAAACATCAAGTGTGGCATATCTGTTGGATCTTTGATTAAGGCCTCCAGACTGCCAATGATTTCTGTTTGGTTTACAACCTCTGAAAGTTTTACTGGTCGATATTTTTCTACCCACATTCCAGTTGCAGTCATGAGTACTGAAGACTAAATCCCATTAATAAATCCGAATTGGTTATTATCATATACCTCATATTAAAATCAAAATTTGGCATAATTACATGTGATTATCTTGAAATTAATTAGGATCAATTGATCTCACTAAATTGTTAACAGAATTGATCGATCCGATACTTGAGGATCTAAATTAAAAAAGTGATCTTAAATGGAAATAGACAAAGTAGAAAAAGTGCATTCAATTGGATACCGCCTAAAGGATGCTAAGGTTACGATTAATCAAGATTTCAAGTATGATGTTGCAGGTATGAAAATTGAGGGTACTCAAGGGGATACAAATAACATGCCTCAATGGATAGGAAAAATTCTCTCAGAGCATAAAATAGGGACATTGAATTCTCCGGATATGATTACACAGCTAAAACAAGCCCTATCAAAAGAAAAAATGGTTGGTGAGTATCAAATCTCTACGCTTGATCCTCACTTTTACATAAAGCTGAAAGAATCAATGAAGGAACTAAACAATGATGATTTTGATAAAGTTGAAAGTATGATGTTGGAATTATTTAGAATGAGAAGAGGCAAATTGGTAAAGATTGCAGATTCTATTAAACTCAATTCAGAACTATACAACAAGATAACTGTTGAGGAGAATATATTTTACAAAACAATTCATGAAAACAGTGTAGATTTTGAAAAACAGATAAGGGGAGAACTAAATGAGCATGGCTCAATCTAGTACCTTTACTGATTCTGCTTTATCAGACAAAGTAAAAGAATTTTTAATTCGATTTAAGGATCGAGATGGCAACTACAAGTACGTAGATGCAGTCGATGAGATGATGCCAAAGAATACAAAATATATCATCGTTGATTACAATGATTTGGTAGTAGAGCCGCAAATTGAGATTATATTTTCTCAAAATCCTGATAGACTATTTGATGCATTTGGAAGAGCAATAAAAGAAGCACTTCAAACACGATTTCCTGAATATGCAGAAAAAATCAAAGATGAAGTTCGTGTTAGATTAATTAATTTTCCATTAGAGAGAAGTCTAAGACAAATAACTGCTGAAACTATTGGAAAGATAACAAGTGTTTCAGGAATGGTGGTAAGAGCATCTGAAGTAAAACCTCTTGCAAAAGAACTAGTCTTTGTATGTCCTGATGAACACCCAACAAAAGTAATTCAACTAAAGGGCATGGATGTCAAAATGCCAATTGTCTGTGATAATCCTAGTTGCAAACATCGAGACTTTGAATTAAATCCTGAATCCAGCAAGTTTATTGATTTTCAGATTTTGAGATTGCAAGAACTTCCTGAAGATTTGCCACCTGGACAACTACCTCACTATATTGATGTCACAATTAGGCAGGATTTGGTAGATAATTCAAGACCTGGAGATCGAATTATTCTAACCGGCGTAGTACGAGTTGAGCAAGAGTCAGTTACAGGAGTTCAGAGAGGACACAGTGGGCTATATAGATTAAGGATTGAAGGGAACAACATTGAATTTTTGAGTGGACGTGGCTCTAAAACTGATAGAAAAATTGGCAGAGAAGAAATTTCGCCTGAGGAAGAAAAATTAATCAAATCACTAAGTCAAAGCTCTGATGTTTATCAAAGACTAATTGATTCATTTGCACCACACATTCAAGGTCAGTCATTAATCAAAGAAGCCATTCTGCTGTTAATTGTCGGTTCCAACCAAAGATTACTTGGTGATGGAAGTAAGATTCGAGGGGACATTAACGTATTTTTAGTTGGAGATCCCGGTACCGCAAAATCTGAAATGCTAAAGTTTTGTGCAAGAATTGCACCAAGAGGTTTGTACACATCTGGTAGGGGTTCTACAGCTGCCGGTCTTACAGCTGCTGTAGTTAGAGATAAAACTGGAATCATGATGTTAGAAGCTGGCGCAGTTGTGCTGGGTGATCAAGGTCTCGTAAGTATAGACGAATTTGACAAGATGAAACCTGAAGATAGAAGTGCGTTACACGAAGTCATGGAACAACAGTCTGCAAGTATTGCGAAAGGTGGAATTGTAGCTACACTAAATGCGAGAACTTCAATCTTGGCTGCAGCAAACCCTATGTATGGAAAGTATGATCCTTTCAAGAATATTACAGAAAATGTCAATTTACCAATTCCACTGCTTACAAGATTTGACTTGATCTTCGTAGTTCGAGATATTCCAACTAAAGAAAGAGACATGAAGATTGCAAAACACATTATTCAAAGAAACACAGCACAAGGCACAGACAAAAAATCTGTCATTGAAGTTGATTTATTGACAAAATATCTGTCCTATGCAAAACGTGGAGAGCCTGAATTGACACCAGAAGCTGAGGCTAAAATTCTTGATTACTATTTGCAAATGAGAAATGTGGAATCCGAAGAGATGATTACAGTAACTCCTAGGCAGTTAGAAGGAATTATCAGACTTTCTACTGCTAGAGCAAGGTTACTCATGAAAGACAAGGTGGATGAAGAAGATGCTGATCGTGCAATTTTCCTAATTCAAAGTATGCTTCAAGATGCAGGAGTTGATGTCAATACTGGCAAAGTCGATCTTGGTGTGTTACAAGGAAAACCAAGAAGTGAGGTTTCCAAGATGCAACTGTTCATGGACGTTCTCAAGGGTCTTGAAGGAGACAATAAGGTTCCAGTTGAAGAGAGAACATTTGTAAAAGAGCTAGAAAAGAGTGAAAAATTCACTGAAGAAGAAGCAAGAAACTACATCAGAAGAATGCTCAGAGAAGCATCTATTTATGAATCAAAACCCGGTCACTATAATCGAGTATGAATATAGATAAACTAAAACTTTTAGAATCATCAATTGAATTTCTAAAATCACAGGGTTTTACAAAATTATATCCTCCACAAGCTGATAGTGTAAAGTCTGGATTATTAGATGGACAAAGCATTCTAGTATCTGCTCCTACTGCAAGTGGAAAAACACTGATTGCAATGCTTGCAATGTTGAGTTATTTATCGAATAATAAAGGGAAAGTAATCTATCTTAGCCCATTACGTGCACTAGCTGCTGAAAAGTTTACAGAATTTAAAAAATTGGAAAAAATTATTCTGGGCAATAAGGTAAAGGTTGCAATATCTACCGGTGACTTTGAAAATATTGAAAAAAACTTGGAAAAAAGTAACGTATTGATTTTAACAAATGAAAAAATGGATTCCATAATTAGACATGGTGCTGAATGGATTGACGAAATTGGGTTAGTGATATCTGATGAGGTTCATTTGATTGGAGACGAGAACAGAGGTCCAACCCTTGAGATGATTCTTACACAACTCAAACTATTGGAAACAAGACCTCAGATTGTAGGTCTTAGTGCAACGATTACAAATTCTGACGAAATTGCAGACTGGCTTGAATGTAAACTAGTGAAAAATGACTGGAGACCTGTTCCACTTTCTGAAGGAGTTTATGATGAGGGTCAAGTCACAATGAGTGATGGCAAAACTTTTGAAGTTGAGCGTAGCTTAATGGGAACTTCTATTGATCTAGGCGTGCAATCAGTGCATCAAGGAGGCCAATCTCTAGTTTTTGCGGAGACTAGAACTCGCTCAAAATCTCTTGCAACAAAAGCATCAGGTGCAATATTTCAGATATTAAAGAAAAAAGAAATTACAGAACTAGAAAAAATATCAAAAAAACTTTTATTAGAAAATGAACATACCGAACTAGTCAAGACACTTTCATTACTGGTAAAAAAAGGAGTTGCATTTCATCATGCAGGACTAAATCAAAAATGCAGAGAAACAATAGAAGCAGAATTTCGTAAAGGCACGATCAAACTATTATCATCTACTCCAACTTTAGCTGCAGGTGTTAATCTTCCGGCAAGACGAGTTGTAATATCTAACATTAACAGGTATAATGCAAAAGTTGGCGCAAACAGACCCATTAGTATTTTAGAATACAAACAGCTTTGTGGTAGAGCTGGAAGACCGCAATACGATGATTATGGAGAATCAATCATTGTTGGGAAAGGTAACACGGAAGATCTAATGGAGTATTACATTAATGGAAAACCAGAACCAATTGTATCCAAAATTATAGATGACAAATCTTTACGAACTCATATTCTAAGTGTCATAGTTACACATCCCGGAATTAAAAAAGAAGAGATTTTAGAATTCTTTTTGCAAACACTGGGTGGATTACAATCGAGAAAACCAACAATAAAATTTGCGATTGATATCTCATTACGTTTTCTTGCAAGTAAATTTTTGATTATTAAAAAAGGTGAAAGATACGCAGCTACTGAGTTTGGACAAAAGACGTCAATGCTGTATATTGATCCATTAACTGCGACATATTTTAGAGACTCAATTGAAAATATATCTCACGAAAGAAAGCATACATTTGGATTTTTACACATGATTACAAACTGTGAAGAATTTTTCCCAAAGTTCTCGTTGCGACAGAAAGATTATGAGATTGCAAGTTTGATGATAGATAATCATTCGTCACAACTCTTAGAGCCAATATCCGAGTATGATTGTTCGCGAAGTCTTTTGGCATTACAATCTTGGATTACTGAGTCTACTGAATTATCTCTCTCAGATAGCCTCGGAATTGAGTCTGGGGACATGCATAGGATGATTGAGAATGCCAATTGGTTATCTTATTGTCTTAGGGAGATTTCCAAGCACGTTGAGAGGGCAGATTTGCTTGAAGAATTGAGTGATTTAAGAAATAGAATAGTTTATGGAATTCGAGAGGAACTGCTTGATCTAGTTCGAGTAAAGGGAATTGGAAGAGTTAGATCACGAATTCTATTCAAACATGGTATCAAAAATCTAGATGATTTGAGAAAAATTCCGGTGAATAAATTGGCAGAAATTGATAAAATTGGTTCAACCATTGCAGATAACATAAAGGCCGAGTTACGAAAGGTTAGATAATTGATTGATTTATTGATTCCAGCAATAATTTCATGCATTGTTGCATTTTTTGTAGTATTTTTTACGACTCCGCCTTTAATCAAAATTTTAGAAAAAAGAAATTTTGTAGTAAAAGACATGAACAAAAAAGAAGACGTGATGGTAGTAAGACCTGGCGGCCCTGCGATTCTTGCAGGAATTATCGCATCAGAGATAGTTCTTTATGCATTTCTGCAAATGAATGAAATTCTTGCCATACTACTTACAACATCTGCCGCATGTGTTATTGGATATGTTGATGATAGAAAAGTAATGGGTGGATGGTTTAAGCCACTTGCGCTGGCGATTGCAGCAATTCCGATCATTGCGCTTGGGGCATATAGCACTGATCTTGCATTTCCATTATTTGGAACCGTTCAAATTCCTGTTTTGTATCTTGCATTAATCATATTTATGATTCCAATTACTGGTAATACAATCAATTCTATTGATGTTCTAAATGGTGCTGCAAGTGGATTTATGGTAATTGCTAGTTTTTCTTTGTCTATTTGTTTATTCATTGTGCAAAACTATGAAATTGCAATTGTGAGTTTACCGCTTGGATTTGTTTCACTGGCATTTTACAAATATCATAAAGTTCCAAGTAAGATATTTCCTGGAGATTCTGGAGCATTAACTTTAGGTGCAATGTATGGTGCTATTGCAATTGTAGGCGGTATTGAAATAATTGCAGCAGTTGCACTTTTGCCTGCAGTAATTAACTCCTTTTTGTTCTTATCAAGTGTAAAAAGAATTGTAGAGCATAGGCAAATCAAGGGAAAACCTGTAGAGCACACAGAAGATTTCCTACTAAAGGCAACTGATGACAAAAAGGCACCTGTCACTTTGGTTAGACTGATTCTTGCAGGTGGACCAATGTCTGAAAAACAAGTAGGATTTACAATTTTCAAACTAACAATATTTTCAGGAATCTTAGCAGTGATTACCGCATTTATGATGGGTGTGTCACTTTGAAATTTAGGTTATTTACTTTCTTGTTTACGATGTGGGGGTTGATAATTGTAGGCGGTGGAATTGTAGTTACTATTTTAGGGCCAATCTCAATTTCAGGCTTTGGAGAATTTAATTGGTTTATTGCATCTGTGATTAAAGCTGTAATTGCAATAGTTCTTGTTATAATTTGGATTTTAATTTTATCAAAAATAAAGAATGGGATATTTAGAAAAGAAATCAAACTTTAACTCTCTTTCCACTGTCTTTGTTTTTTGTCATATTCTTTTCGACTATATCTAATTGAAGCCGGTGCTCCAATCACTACTGTATTTTCAGGAACATTTTTTGTTACAATCGCCCCCATTGCAACAACACTATTTTCTCCTATGGTTACACCTGCTTTGATAACTGCACGTGCACCGATAATTGCATTATTTTTAATTGTAACTCCTATCATTTTATTGCACATTGGATAAGGATCGTTTGTTAGCACTGCTGCAGGTCCAATGAACACATTTTTTCCGATTCTTGAAAGTGGTGGTATGTATGCTTGACCCTCTATTCTTGTATTCTCGCCGATTTTTACATCATAATCAATATGTGCTAGAGCGCCAATGCTGACATTATTTCCAATCTTTGTATTGTCTCCAACATATGAATAATGCCAAATCTTGACATTCTCGCCAATCTTTGCTTTCTCTGAAATAAAATTAGTGACCATTATCTCACAAGTGCCATGGATTTGCCGTTGTGATAATTTTTTCAGGTAATTTGTTCTTAAAGTTTTTCAGAAATTCTATTTCTTGTTTCTTATCTCTGAGTTCATCTGGTAGCATTATTGGAATTTCTTCAATTATTGGGTAAAATCTAGAACATTTTGGGCAAAAAATTACCCCTTCTGAAACAACGTTGTTTTTTTCATTTATTTCAAATAATTCTAAAGGGTGAGTTTTGTCAATAGGGCAAGCCAAAATATCCATCATAGTTTTATTCATTTTAGATCCAGATAGATAGGAATTCCCTTTTGACTAGATAAAAGTGCAGCTTCAGCAATTTTTGTAACATTTACTGCTTCTTGAGATTTTACAACTAGATCGTTTTTACCCTCAATTGCTCCAAGAAAACTTTGAATTTCTAATAATAATGGTTCTTGTTTTTCACTTTGTATGGTTTCTGCATATTCATCTTTTTCTACAATAATTTCTTGAGTAATAAAATCAGATGAAATAATTGCATCTGTACATACTGCGTTAAATTTTCTTAATTTTTTAGGTGTGATCCAATTGGATGTTATGATTGCAACTCTATCGTTTTTGTATCCTAACATGATGCTTGTAAAATCTTCATGTTCATGTTTTATTTTTCCTGCTCTGGCAAATACTACTTGAGGCATTTCATCAAATAACCAATTTGCAGTATCAATATCGTGAACTGATGTATCATAAATTATTCCCACATCTTTGATGTGTAGAGGCATTCTATTTTCTCTGTGGAATTCAAGCATTACCAAATCACCATATTTTTTCTCTTTAACCATTTTTTTTACTACATCTACTGCAGGATTGAATCTTTCAATATATCCACATGTTAGAATGACTTTGTTTTTTTCTGCAATTTTAGCAAGATTTTGACCATCTTCAGATTTGTATGTCATTGGTTTTTCAACAAAGACATGTTTTTTTGCCTCTAACAATTTTTGTGCAATTGAAGTATGAGTTGATGTAGGAGTTACCACAAATGCTCCATCAAATTCTTCTGCAGATAATAATTCGTCTAATGATGTATAGTAATTAACAGAATGTTTTTCTCCGTATTCTTTACTTTTTTGAGAATCTGCATCACATACAGCTACTAGTACTCCTAATTGTGATAAAATTCTTGTATGATTCTTTCCCCATCCGCCAGTTCCAATTTGAATAATTTTCATCTAATACACCTTAGTTAACCAATGAGTATAATCATCATTTTTGTTCATTACTATCTCTGTATACATTTCCATCATTTTTTTAGTAATGTTACCAGGTTTACCATTTCCAATCTGTTTTGAATCCATTTTTATGATTGGTGTAATTTCAGCTGCGGTTCCGGTTAGAAAAATTTCCTCTGATATGATTAATTCACTTCTTGTGATGTCTCGCTCAATCATATCCACATCCAAATCTTTTGCAATTTTGATAACTGCATCACGAGTAATTCCTTCCAAAGCTGATGATGCAAGTGAAGATGTAATTAGTTGACCGTTTTTTACAATGAAAATATTTTCACCTGGAGCTTCACTTACATTTCCATTATGATCAAGTAAAATTGCCTCATCTACGCCATTTCGTTTAGCTTCTTGTGTTGCAATGATGGAATTTAGATAATTTCCACCCATTTTGGCTTGAGGTGGAGTTGACATGTCTGAGAATTTTCTCCACGACACAACTCCTGCTGTAATTCCATTTTTATTAAATAAATTCCCAAAAGGAAAAGTAAAGATTGCAACATTTGTTGGTGCCTTTTCTGTAACATGAAGACTAATCCCATAATCTCCCACAAAATAAAACGGTCTTATGTAACATGATTTTTTTATCTTATTTTTTTTGCAAATTCCAATTATTGCATTAGTAATTTCATCATCTGAGAAATTAAGTGAAATATTATAAAATTGTCCTGATCTTCTAAATCGTTTTACATGTTCATCTAATCTAAACACATTGAGATTTTTTCCATTCCAATATGCCCTTATTCCCTCAAAAATTGATGTGCCATAATGAATTGCATGTGTTGTAATTGGAACTTGTGCTTTTTCTGTTGCGACATACTTTCCATCAAACCAAACATATTTTGATAATGCAAGTTTCATAGGAAACTTTTATCAGATGTGTATTAATCTGTTTTAATCTATTTCAAAACTTGGACGTAAAATTTTTTCTTTTTTAGATGAATTTTACGCGTAAATTTTATTTTTATGACTTTAAAATCTTTTACTTAGTTTTATTCTTGTTGTTTAGCATACACTATATCTCAAACTGTATCAAGTAATTTTCTATAAATTTTATATCTATTATTTTCATAGCATTTTTACAAAGTTCAATATGTTTTTTAAAGAAATTTTATGTTAAAAAAATTGATGTTTACAATTCTATCAAAAGACCATGTCTTTTTCTGAAATCCAAGATTTTGATAATTTATTTTTAGTTATATCCTTCTTTAGGAAATTTCATTCCTGCAATTCTTGTAGTTTGATCTTCTTCATTTGCAAATCTTTCAACAGTCTTCCATTCTTCGTTAATAATTTTGACTATTTCTTCAGGGATGTTTTCTTTCCAAGTGGATTTTTCCCCTAGCACTTCATCATATAGTTTTTCTTTCACTGATGTTGCTGAAAGCGCTTTGCGTTCACCAATTTTTGGTCTCAGCCTGTACATTTTTAACATATATCCTTCCGCTTTATCACCTGTATATGAAAAATAATTACCTTCAACTCCATCAAGGATTTGTTTTCTTAGTTTCCATGATTTTCTTCTTATTAGTGGTGGGAGATACTTTTTGAATGGTGATTGAAATGCGTAATCATCAGTTATTTTGATTGAATCTTCAAAAATAGATTCAAGCATTTTTTTTCTAGTTTTAAAATTGAACGGAAAGCTCTTACTGTTTATCTCTCTGTCTTTATCTTTGAAGACTACTGGCATTACTTTAACAATATCTGCTTGCTTTTTCAATTCTTTAATTATTTCAACATGTGCATTTGTTACTGGATTTAGATGTGCAAGATAGAGTGCTGTAATCAATTACATCACATTAAAAATTCTCATATTTCAATGATTGATTTTCTAAAAATTCTATCCGTATGATTCGTATTTGACTTCAAAGCTTCCGTCTTCGCGTTTGTCATGTTCAGTAACAAAGCCTTTTGGATTTAAGAAATCCATTACTCCGTCAATGGTTCCTTGCCAACCACAAACATAGAATATTGTATTTTCTTTAGTTATCTTATCTCCAATTAATTCTTCTAATGATGAAATCCCATTGTCTCTTGGTCTTAGAAATGTTTCAACTCTGCCAACTTGACCTGCCCATGATCTGTTAAACCATTCTTGCGGCCTGCTGATTGCTGCTCTATATTTAAAATTCCATTGATCTTTACCTTTAGCAATACTTTCATTTTCGAGATTAGTCAGCAGATCTTTGTAACTTAACTCATCAACATAACTAGCGCCATGAAGAACAATTATTTCTCGTTTATCATTAGTATCGTGAAAATGTTGTGCAAAACTTACAAATGGTGCAAGACCTGTTCCTCCACCAATACAAACAATTCTGCGATTATCTTTTTCTCCATTTACAAATTCTTCATTAATTAGTAAAGCTCTACCTGCTGGTTTTAACCAAAGAATCTCATCTCCTTCTTTCACATTAAATATTTGAGTAGTTAATCTCCCTGGTAGCGGTTTTCTAACCCATCTGATGACCAATTCTATATAATCTCTATTTTCTGGATGTGATGCAATTGAATATGCTCTTCTAACAATTTTTCCGTTTGCCGCAGGATTTGGCAATCCTAAAGTGATAAATTGACCTGCTTGGTATTCTGGAACAGGGCCATCATTTGGAACCATTCTAATAATTACAAGATCTTCTTTTAACAATTGAACATAAGTAACAGTTGCTTTGTTATCTACGACCATGACGATTGAATCAGTATTTACAAGGTTAAATATATTGTGTTAATTCTATAACCTAATTTTTTAATTGACCGCTAAACGTTAATAACCAATTTAAAAAGTGTATTTCAATCAGATTTCTGATTATTGGGCCGGTCGTCTAGTCCGGTAGGATATGTGCATGGCATGCATGGGATCGAGGGTTCAAATCCCTTCCGGTCCACTTATTTTCTTATTAATGAAAGCATTTTTTTGATTTCGGGATCTTTTTCTTTTAAAATCCCATTGATTTTTTTTCCTGATAATTGAATTTTTAAATCAATGATTGCTTGCAGTGCACTTTTTTTTACTTCTATGTTGGAATCTAGCAGTGCTTCAAAAAAAATTTCTTTAGCTTCAATTGCTTTTAGATGCCCTAATGCTCCTAAAGCACATGATCTGACTATAGAATGTTCATCATTTACAAGTTTAATTATTTCAGGAATCGCAGATATTTCATTTCTATTTGCCAAAACTAGTGATAGAAAACTTTTGATGTTTTTATTTGTAGTGTTCAGATTATTAATTAAAAAATTTGAAATTTTATTTTTGTTTAATAATAGTGAGCTAAATGCCTCTCCTCTAACTTCAAGATCATCATCATCTAACTTTGAAATTATCTTTTTTAACATTTTGGGATTATTTTCATTATCCAAAGTCTCTAAAATTTTGATTTTTTCTTTACTGTTTCCAAATTTCAAAACTTTTGAAATATTTTCCAAGTTCCTATCAATTCCTTCTTTATAGTTAATAATGCTTTAAATTTTTCAATTTTTTTCATTTATTTTGAAAATTCCCTTTTAGCTTTAAATTATCCTTAAATACAAAATTCTGCATGTCAAATGAAACCCGAGACACCGTATTCATTGGTAAGAAACCATTGATGGCTTATGTAACATCAACGCTAATTCAATTGGCAAACTTACCGACCGTAACCATCAAAGCTAGAGGACTTAGCATAGGTCGTGCTGTTGATGTAGCTCAAATCATTGCAAGAAAAACAGAAAATGCAGGCTACACTATAGGAGAAATTAAAATTGACTCAGAATCATTGGAGTCACAAGATGGTAGAACAAGAAATGTTTCAACAATAGAAATTGAAGTAAAGCGAAATACAAACTAGTTGCACTTTACTTGAAATTTTTTATTTTACTATTTCTTTGATTTTTTGTACTTTTTCTCCATTTTTCTAAATTTTGTAAGTTCAACCAAGTCATTAAACTGATCAAAATTCACAACTTTTTGTTTATACTTTAAAGTATTACCTGACTTTTTTAATTCAGTTAAGATGTTTATTGTTGCAAACGTATTTGCATACAAAACAGACAATGGATATAGAACAATATTGAATCCCATTTTGTTTAATGATTTTGCTGAACTTAATGGAGTTGCTCCGCCCTCAATCATGTTTGCAACAAGTGGTGCATTGATTTCTTTTCCAATTTGCTTCATTCCATCAATTGATTTTGGCGCTTCAACAAAAATAGCATCCGCACCTGTTTTTTTATTTTGTTTTCCGCGCTCAATTGCCTCATCTAATCCTTTAGTTGCCCTTGCATCAATTCTAGCAACGATTATGAAATCTTTATTCTCTCTTGCATCAATTGATGCAGATAATTTTTCTGTATATTCTTCTTGAGACACAACTTCTTTTCCTTGCATGTGACCACATCGTTTAGGCCATCGCTGATCCTCTAAGAATATCCCCGATGCTCCTGCTGATTCTAATTCTTTTACCAATTTCCAAACACTTAGCGCGTTCCCATATCCTGTATCTGAATCAACAATTACAGGAACTTGTACTGCTCTACAAAACCTTCTGGCATTATCTACAGTTTCAGAGGCGCCAATAAATCCATAGTCTGGCATTCCAAATAATGTGGCAGATGTCCCATACCCTGTTTGGAATATTGCGTTAAATCCTACTTTTTGAGCAATTTTTGCACTTAGAGCATCATAGACACCTGGAATAACAAGTGGTTTTTTTGATTTTAACATACTTTTCAAATTTTTCATAATTGTGTTTCTTTTCTAAATTATTTATGATTTTAATTAAATTGAAAATAAAATCAATTTTTAAATTAAAATATTCTATTGCTATTCGATTCTAATTTCTTTACCTTTTTTCTTTACTTCTTTCTTTTGAATTTTTTTTAGTTCAGATTCTAGAAATTGCTTGTATTTGCCAGTTTCCTCGTCTGTCATGTTGGCAAAATTAGAACTTAGTATAGATCCCATTGCAACAATCTTTTCTAGTACATCTAATGCAACAAATCTTCCTACATTTCCTAATCTAAACAAAACCTCGAGTTGTTTTTTGACAATGTCATTTACTTTATCTACGTCTGTTGCTGTATCTTTTCCTCTCTTTGTTAATTGATATTTTCCATCATTAGTCTCTTCAATTAATCCTTCGTCTAGTAATCTGCCCAACAAAGGATAAATTAATCCAGGTGAAGGTTTCCAAATTCCGTTACTTTGTTTAACTGCATAATTGATAATATCTTTCCCTGTATGTGGAGTATTTTTTAATAATTCTAGAACGAAGTATCTTGAAAATCCTCTTGGGACTGAGCTACCTACTCTTTGAAACCACTCAGAAATCATTATTAATTATATCACTAGTGATATATTTTAACATTTTGGATTATAGCATGGCTTGGATCATGTTTACCAACTACTACATATTTATCCTGCCCAAATCAAGTTTGACTGAAAAATGGTAGATTCTATAGAATTTGATTTAATTATTTGTGGTTCTGGTTTAGCTGGTTTGCGTGCTGCAATTGCTGCAGCCAAAAAAGGTCCTCATCTCAAAATTGGAATTGTTTCTAAAGTTCAAGTTATGCGTTCTCATTCTGTTTCAGCAGAAGGTGGAACTGCGGCAGTTCTTTTTGAAGATGAAGGTGATACAATTGAATCTCATGTTTATGATACTGTAAAAGGAAGTGATTTTCTTGCAGACCAAGATGTTGCTGAGAGACTTTGTGTTGAAATGCCACAAGAAATTCATCAATTAGATCATTGGGGAATGCCATGGTCTAGACGAGATGATGGCAGAATTGATCAACGAAACTTTGGTGGATACAGTTTTCCTAGAGCAACATATGCATCTGATAAAGTTGGTTTCTTTGAAATGCAAACTTTGTATGATACATGTCAAAAATTTGAAAATATTGAATATCTTAACGAATGGTTTGTTACATCCATTATTCATGATGGAAAACGATTCATGGGTGTTACTGCAATTGAATTAGGTTCTGGTACATTTTACACAATCAAAGGAAAAGCACTCATCATTGCAACTGGTGGTGCCGGAAGATTATACAGCTTTTCTACTTATGCTCTTTCTTCAACTCCTGATGGTTTGGATATGGGGTTACGTGCTGGTATGGCACTCAAGGATATGGAATTTGTTCAATTTCATCCAACTGGAATTCTACCTTCTGGTATTCTAATTACTGAAGGTGCAAGAGGCGAAGGTGGTTATCTTCTTAACAATAAAGGTGAACGATTTATGAAAACGTATGCATCTGGTAAAATGGAATTAGCTCCACGTGATATTGTATCAAGATCAATAATGACTGAAATTCAAGAAGGCAGAGGATTCAAACATGAAACTGGTGTGGATTGCATGAAACTTGATTTACGACATCTTGGAGATGAAAAAATTAAAGAGAAATTAGGTGGCATCAGAGAAATATCGATTAAATTTTCAGGTCAAGATCCTGCAAAGGATTTGCTTGACATTAGACCTGTATGTCACTACATGATGGGTGGATTACATACTGATATTGATGGCGCAACTGAAATTCAAGGAGTTTGGGCTGCTGGAGAGGCTGCATGTAATAGTGTTCATGGTTCTAATCGTTTAGGTGCAAATTCAACATCTGAATGTATTGTTTGGGGTAAAATTACAGGCGAATTGGCAATTGACTACATTCAAAATAATCTGCAAACAAATCCTTGGCCTCATCATCTGGTGGCAGCTGAAGAGAAGAGAATTTATGATGGGATTTTTAGAGGGCATGGAGATGTCAATCCATATGAAATTAGACAACAACTTACTGATACAATGAATAATAAAGCATATGTTTACAAAAATGAAACTGATCTAATTGAGGGTCTTAAAACAATTCGAGATTTAAAGAAACAGACTTGGAAACATGTTGATGATAAAGCAAAAGAGTACAACACCAATTTTGCAAATGTGATGGAGCTTGATTCTATGTTTAGAGTTGCAGAGATTGTTTTACTAGGTGCAATTAATAGAAAAGAATCTCGAGGAGCTCATGCGAGAACTGATTATCCAAAACGTGATGATGCTAATTTTTTACATCATACTCTTGCTTACTATGATCTAAACGAACCAATAATGAAAACACATCCAGTCACAATTACCAAGTACCAGCCAGTGGAGAGGAAATACTAGATGTCGCAAGACGATCACAGAGAAGGTATTGGAGGAATGATTAATCCTCGTAGATATGGAATTGAACGTGTCGCATATCTGTTAATGAGACTAAGTGGCTTGGGATTATTGGCATATTTTATTGGCCATATTTATGAAACAAGTAATATCTTACGAGGTCAGGTTGGCTGGGATGATTTTATGGATCTTATTTCTGGTACTGAAGGTCATATCATAATGTCAATTGTAATTGCAATGTGTGTATTTCACACTGTAAATGGAGTTCGAGTAATGTTGGGACATGGAGGTATGGGTGTAGGAAAACCTGCAAGACCTGATTACCCATATGATCCAGCATCACAAAACTATAAACATAAAATTGGAATTTATTCTGCGATAGTCCTTGCGGCAGTTGCAATGATGTACGGTTTAGCGGTAATGTTTGGTGAATAAAATGAGAGAAAGTACAGTAATGAAAATTCACTATGGGACTGCTTTAGCAGCTGTAGCTTTAGTGGCTGTTCACATTTTGATGCGTCTTACTATGGGATATGCAGAATCTTTAGAATATGAAAACGTACTTGCTAATTACAAATTTGTTCCATATGCTATAATGTTGGAAATAATTCTAGTCTTACTTGCTGTTCATGGATTTAATGGACTAAGAGTGATCTTACTTGAACTAAAACAAGGAAGATTGTATGAAAAATCTGTTTCTTATGGTTGCCTTATAGGAATGATTGGGTTAATAGCATACGGTTCAAGAACAATTATTATGACTAACATGGGGATCGTATAGAAATGGCACAAGTTTCTAGTATTTCAAACGAACAATCTCAAACAGCAAAGTCTGTCACTCTTAAAATTTCAAGATATAATCCTGAACATGATGAATCAAGTGGATTCATGGAATTTAATGTCCAATATGAAAAATGGACAACTGTTTTAGAGGCAATTCTTGACGTCAAAAAGCATTTTGATCATTCTGTAGCGGTTCGTTATTCTTGTAGACAAGCTACTTGTGGATCATGTGGAATGATAATTAATGGAAAACCAAGACTAGCATGTTTTACAAAAATTAGTGAATTAGATTCTAATGTTGTCACTGTTGAACCAATGAATAATTTTCCAGTAATTCGTGATTTAGCTGTCAAGTTTGAAAAATTATTTGATACTCATCAAAAAATCAAACCATATCTGATTAGAGATGATACTGAACTAGTATCTGACGAAAAAGAATTCTTACAAACTCCTGAAGAAGTAGAACAATACATCCAATTTGCAAATTGTATTAAATGTGGTCTGTGTAATTCTGCGTGTCCTACAATGGCTACTGATTCATCATTTGTTGGACCTCAAGCATTAGCTCAAGCATATCGATATGTTGCTGATAGTAGAGACAAGGGCAAAGATTCTAGGTTGAAAATAATTGATGACTCTCACGGTATTTGGAGATGTCATTTTGCAGGCTCTTGTAGTCAAGTATGTCCAAAAGGAGTTGATCCTGCTATGGGAATTCAACTACTTCGAGGATATATGTTAGGTTTCAAAAGTTAACCTAGTTTTTTTGGATTTGGGCTATTGTTTACTTGATTGTTAATCTGTTCAGCCATAAAGTGATTTGAGACATTAACTTTAACATCCTTTACACCGTCTACTTTCAAAAGATTATCATGCACATCTTGACAAATCTTAAAACCGAATACCGCTGGACAGAATGGACTGGTAAGATGTAAATCCACTTTGACATTACTGTCATTGATATCCACTTCATCAATTAATTCTAGTTCTACAATTGATGTGTTAATTTCTGGATCTACAATCTTCGATAGCTCATCAAATATTTTAACTCGCATCAGTTTGATATCTTGGCTCATGTCGTGAAAATCATTGTTGCTATATATAACCATTATAGAACCTTAGGTAATGTATCGTTCACGTCTTGGTACTGATTTGAATGATATTACTTTAGATTATGTTTCATCAATTAATGATGATTCTGAAATTGCACTTTATGATATTCTTGGAAGTCAAGCTCACACTTTGATGTTGTTTCAACAAAATATCATAACAAATAATGATGCAAAAAAAATTTTGACTGCTTTAGAAAGTTTGAAAAATGAAAAATTTGATGCTTCATCTGGTGCTGAAGACATTCACGAGCTAATTGAAACATTGGTGATAAAAAAAGCCGGAATGGCCAGTGGAGGAAAAATGCATACAGCCAGATCTCGAAATGATCAGGTTGTTTTGGATATTCGAATGAAAATTAGAGATGATGTCAACATTATCTGTAATTGTATTTTAGATGCCATTGAAAGCCTAGTATCTGTAGCTAAGAATCATCAAAAAACAATCATGCCGCTGTACACCCATCTTCAACAAGCACAAGCCGGTCTGTTTTCTCATTATCTTTTAGCGCATGCTGATGTTTTGACACGAGATTTTCAAAGACTATTTGAAACGTTTGAGCGAATAAATCAAAGTCCCCTTGGTGCAGGCCCTGTTGGGGGAACAAGTATTCCTATTGACAGACATAGTACTGCAAAGATGTTGGGTTTTGATGGTCTTGTTGAAAATTCACTTGATGCAACAAGTACTCGAGATTTTGTGGCAGAGTATGTCGCAATGGTTTCTATTTTAATGACTAATCTTAGCAGAATCTCTGAAGATTTTGTTATTTGGTCTACTTCTGAATTTTCATTTATTGAACTTTCGGATGAATTCACGTCTCCATCTAGTGTAATGCCTCAAAAAAAGAATCCGGATATTTTAGAGCTGACGCGGGGCAAAACTGCAGAAGTTATTGGAAACCTGGCTACAATTTTGACAATTGTTAAAGGATTGGCATCTGGATACGGTAGAGATTTACAACAAATTAAATCCTCTATTTGGTCCACATCAAAAATTTCCATTAGTGCATTGTTAATTTTAAAATCAATTCTTCTGACTTTGAAAGTAAATGAAAAACAAATGAAAAAAATTACCGAATCAAGTAATCTAATTGCACTAGATATTGCTGAAAAATTAGTTCAAGAAGGAATTCCATTTAGAGTGACTCATAAAATTTCAGGAACATTGGTTCAGCTCGCACATAATTCAAAAAAACCAATTTCAAAATTAACCTTGTCTGAAGTTAAAAAATCTGTATCTGATACTAAAGTTGATCCTGAAATTGTCTCAAAAATTATATCGTCTACTACCGTTATTTCTTCATTGAAAGATAGAATGTCTTTTGGTTCTTCAGGATATGATGAACAAAAAAGAATGATTGCCGATAGAACTCAAAAAATTGACCAATACCGATCTGATATGTTACAAAGAGAGGATAAAATTAATACGGCAATTGATGATTTAAAAAAACAAGTTAAAGCAATTATTTAATAAATAAAGAATAGAGAGCGGGTCTAAAGGGATTCGGACCCTTGACAACCGGATTAAAAGTCCGGTGCGCTACCTGGCTGCGCCATAGACCCTCGTAAAAATTGCTCTAACTGTATAATTTAGTCTTTTACAAAAGATTCTGTTGTGACAGAAACTTTTAATCTGGCATTTTGACTCTAACAACTTGTGCCCTTGTAGTATAGCCCGGTCTAGAATTCGGCCCTGTCACGGCTGAGACGCGTGTTCAAATCCCGCCGAGGGCGCCATTATTTCTATTTCTGGCATTTTGTTATCATTTACACCGATCAGAATTAAATTTCTAGAAAAATTATTGAAAAAGGTATGGACTGTTGATGAATCTTACAAGAATATTAAAATTCAGGTAATTTTAGTAAATTTTGTTGTCTGAAGAGAAAAAAGAATCTGAAGTGGAAGCAAAAACCACCGAAGGTTCTTCATCTGAAAATGCAACTACGGATGAAACTGTAAAACTACAATCTAAAGCAGTAGAAAAAGCCGAGTTATCGGAAGATGCAATTGCTAAAGCAGAAACAGCTGCTAAAGCAGTAGAAGAAGCAGAACTTGCAGTAAAAGAAGCTCTTGCTAAAGCAGAAGCAGCTAAAGCAGAAGCAGAAGCAGCAGCTGAAGAAGAATACAAGGCAATTGCTGCTGAAGTAAAAGCGGATGCGGCTGCAAAACCAGTTCATACATTCAAGAGACAAGGTGAAGAAATTTTTAGACGAGATATGGGCGAACCTGAATTCTGGTTAGATAAGTCAGATCGTTTCCCACGACCAATTCTTTCAGCAGATGAACAAGAATCTCTTACTAGACAAGCAGAGGTATATCGTGATTATACTCCTGCTTATGTTCCTGAGCATGTTCTTAGTCCAGAATTTGCTGGTGTTTCAAATTATGAACGTGGCGTTGATTCGTTTTTAGAGGAAACCAAACAAAAGCTTGAACAATTAAAAAACAATCCTGATGCAACTAAAAAAGAAATTAAAGAGACAGAGGATGAAATTATTTACTTAGAATCTTTGCATGAAAATTACTATATTGGAATGAATGTTTTTAGAACCGCCAAAGGTGGTAGAGGTAAGATTAAAGCATAGGTGAATGGTGTGGATCAAGTATCTTTTGATGTAATAAATGCGCGAGTGACTTTCAAAAATGTTCCTATTCATACAATATCAAAATTTGCTTTCAAAGATGTTCTTGCAGCATGTACAGAATTTAAAAAAATTCCTGGTGTGGAAGAATGCGTTATTATTCAAACGGCAAGTCGTGTAGAAATATTCACAGTGAGTAATGTGGAAATTGAAGATTCTCCTGATGCGAGAAGAGCAGAAGGTAAAGCACTTGTGTTAAATCAGATTAAAGATACTTGGATATCTTTGTCTGCTTTAGAGCAAATTGATATTGATCACTTTGATCAAACTCTTGAAGTTTACAAGGGAGACGATGTATACTTGAATCTCTTAAGACTCGCATCTGGATTGGATTCATTAGTTGTTGGATGGCAAAGTGTTTTTGATGACATTGTGAAAGCCTTGGCAGATGCAAAGAATGCAGGGGTTTCAGGTAATATTCTCAATAAATTATTTGAAAATGTTATTCGATTGGCTACTCGAATGAGAGACACCACTGGTATTGCAAAAGATGTCGTTTCATTAGGTGATGTTGCAGTAAAACTTGTTGATGAAAAAGCAGGTCTTGATTCTAAAAAGAAAGTATTGGTAATTGGTACCGGTGAGCCTGCAGCTATGCTTGCAAAAACTTTGAGTAAAAAAGAAATTCTTTTTAATGTTACAAGTAGAAGTTTAGAACGTGCTACTGGATTTTCAACTATTCTTGGTGGAACGCCTGTTGATTTTGATGATGTTTTAGCAGGATTTGATAAATATGATATTATTTTTGTTGCAACAACTTGTGATTATTTCTTAATTACGTATGATAGAATTCGATTGATAATGGAAGAAAAGAAAAAAGGTACGCTCATTTTAGATTTATCAGAACCAAGAACCGTTGATGAAGGGATCACAGTTTTACCTGGAATTAAATTGTTGTTCAGAGATCAAATTGCAGAACTTTATGAAGAAAGTGTAAAATCTAGAGTTGGAATTGTTCCTGCAGTAGAGAAAATTATTGAAAAAGAACTTCCAGTTTTATCTGCTAGAATGAAAAGACTAGACGCTTAATTTTATTACAATCCTTGTTTTCTTAAGAGAAATTGCATGATAGCTTCTTTTGAATATTCTATCCCATGTTCGTCATCTGTGTGGGATCTAAACTTGTCAATAACATCTTCCATTTCCCCTTCAGCTACAAAATCGCACTCAAATCCATAATCATTACACTTGAGTTTTGCCATACTTTGATGGAAAATAATCAGTATAAAAATCCACAGGTAAGTAATCAGAAATGACTTATGTCAGAAATTTCTAAGGTGAAAATTAATTAAATTTCTTACCCGTATGATTCAAACTTGATCCCAAAACTCCCATCTGGTTTTTTCTCATGCTCTGTGACAAAACCTTTTGAATCTAGATAGTCAATGACGCCATCGATTGTTCCTTGATATCCACAAATGTAGATGATGGTATTTTCTGGAGAAAGTTCTTCACCTACCATTTCTTCTACTGGTGACAATCCTGATTTTTTATCTGGTTTGAAAAATGATTCAACTCTGCCCACATGACCATTCCAAGATCTATTGAAAAATTCCTTTGGTCTGCTGATTGCTGCTCTATATCTAAAATTCCATTTATCTCTACCTCTTTTCTCACTCTCCAATTCTAGGTCTGTCAATAGTCGTTTGTAGCTTAATTCATCAACATAACTTGCGCCATGAAGAACTATTATTTCTCGTTTATCGTTTGTATCGTGGAAATGTTTTGCAAATGCAATGAATGGTGCCAAACCTGTACCTCCACCTACACAAATTACTCTTCTGTTGTCTTTTTGTCCATTAGGAAGTTTGTCGCTAATTTGTAATGCAGCTCCAGTTGGATCTCCAAGCGAAACTTCATCACCAACACTTAGATAAAATAACTCAGTAGTTACACGACCTGGAAGCGGTTTTCTTACCCATCTAATTACAAATTCAAAATAATCTCTATTTTCTGCGTGTGATGCTATAGAATATGCTCTTCTAACAATTTTTTTTTCTGAAGGAATTGGAAGACCTATTGTTAAAAATTGACCTGTTTTGTATTCTGGCATTCCTTTTTCTGGAATTAATCTAATGATTACCAGATCCTCTTTGAGTAACTCCCTATAGACAACTTTTGCCTTCATCTCAGTTACCATACAAGGAGTTTTTTCCTGACTTTGGTTAAATATATTTCTCTTAGTATCTAACTTGCATGATCTATTGAAAATTCAAAAATATCAAATAAACTATCAAACTATTCACAAATTTTCAATTTTTTATTCTAAAAATTCAATTATTGATTTGTGACATTATTTCATCAAGAATTTCCTGATTTGCAGCTGCAATGAAAGAAACTCTTGTTTCATAACTTAGATCTGCATCAAGTGGCTTCAAGTTGGCATCTAATAACATCCCGCCAGCCTCTTTAACAATTACATACCCTGCTGCAATATCTTGAATTCTAATTTTGTTCCTTAAATCGATAAAAATATCCATTAATCCTCTTGCAAACATTGCCATTTCAAGTGCGTTTGCACCAAAATGTCTGGCATGATTGTGATTTTCAAAAATTGGATGTAATTTGTTCATCAATTCAATAGAAGAACCTGATGTGTTAATTCCAACTATTTTGTAGATTGGATCTTTTTTGTAAACTCTGATTTGTTTATTGTTGTAAAATGCACCTTTATTTTTGGATGCCCAATACATTTCGCCATTTGAGAGATTTGTAATAACGCCATCTGTAATTGAACTAAGTTTATTTTCTGTTGCAAATGCTAATGAACTACAGAAAAAAGGAACGCCTCGTACTGCATTTGCAGAACCATCTATTGCATCCATGATGACAAATCCTTTTGGTTTATCTGATAATTCAACTCGTCCACACTCTTCACCTAGTACTATACACTCAAAATTAATTTCTTTTAGATAATCCAAGACAGTTTTTTCAGCAATAATGTCTATGTTTCTTGAAATATCTCCACCTGCTCCTACGCCAAAATCTCCTGCAGCATTCTCTGTTCCGGCAATATCTTTTACATTTTCATAAATTCTGTTTGAGGCTTCACGAAGAATTTCTAACACTTCCATGTTGACAATCTAGTCGCTCGTAATTTAAGTGAAGAAAATTTTTGGTTTGAAAGCATAAATATCAATAAAAAATCTTAACGGTTGTGAGCGGTAAGGATCAATCTGTAGTTAGTAAAGAATCTTTGATGAGTACAAAACCTGGAAAACAGATTATGAAACAAGCTTTATTCAAATCTAAAGGTTATAAATTATTTAACAAGTACAAAGAAGAAACCGAAAATCAATTTCCAAATTTTGCAGAAAGATTTGCTAAAGGGCTATTACATGAGATACAATCTGACACAAATCCAAATGCCACACAGCAAGCATTTGGAAATGAAGTAGGTTCAACTGAAATTATTTTAAATGCATCTGAAATTGAGCCTATAAAGTCCAAATTAGATAGTCTTGAAGTAATGCAAGATAGGATAAACCGAATTCTGAATTCAAATTTTGTAAAAATGACTTTTCCTGTTTTTAATGGATTGTTTGATGCAGCAGCAGAATATTCTGGAAGAGATGATCCTCAATTAAAGCAAGATATGGTTGAAGGACATATCCTTGCAATTGATCTAAGTGAACCTATGGATAGAATTGTAGACA
>CAJQMY010000053.1 GCA_905479565.1 uncultured Candidatus Nitrosopumilus sp. | reverse complement strand
TAGAAGGATCTAATTTTAACAATATTATACGTAAAATTATCAAAAAATCACTGTTTACAGAACGACAAGTTGAAATTATTTTAAATCAGAAGGATCTTCTAGAATCTAATTTTACTATAAGTAAAGGTGCGTATTACAGGCAAGTTGGGCAGTCTAGAGACAGATTAATTGGATTATTCTATTCTATTGCGCTTTTTCGTAGTCTAGGCATACTTTTGCCTGATGATATAGATGTGATATCAAAGCTATCTGAACAGATTAGTGTGATTAATGAGAGTGATATTTTTCCTGAAAGAGAAGATGAAGTGATGAGTGTGATAGACAGGCTCATTCGTCAGGCATGTAATATGTGATGTGTGGTATTACCTGAGTTAATGTTAATCTAAAGCATATGTGATAACATATGTGAGATTGTTAATCTAAAGTGTGAAATAAAATTGTTCAATCACGATAAATCACGTTACAGGCATGAAAGTTGTGATGTTAATAGAAATCCCTGAGCCGGAAGTGATTTTAAGTGTGATTTTAGCATTCATTATAGGTATTGTTGGATTATATGCCTATTTCAAAGTGAATCCATTTGTAAAAATCAGAAATGATGTTTCTAATGCTTCACAAGCCGAACGTTTAGAATATTATGAAAAACAGTTAATTGATATGAAAATACGCCTAGATGCCATAGAAATTCAAGGAATTGAACAAAAAGTAAAAGATCCTAATTTAGAATTAAAACAATTTTTAGAAAAATTAGTAAAGAATGAAGTCCAAGAAAAACCAATTGAAGTTGTTACTAAGGCTGAAGTTATATCTAAAAAAACAGATTCTACGCCTAATATTCAAAATATCATATCTTCAAATCCAACTAATTATGTGTTACAGTTAATCACAAACAAAGCTATGACATCACGTGATATACAAATCACATTAAAGAAAAGTAGAGAACATACTTCACGCCTAATGAAAAAATTATTTGAAAAAGGATATGTTCAAAGAAATACCGAATCTAAACCGTATACTTACTCAATTACTGAAAAGGGAATTGTAAAAGTAGAGCAAACAGACGGTAATCTCTTAGTACAATAAGTTATTTTTAGATTTTTTAGTAGTAAATTTAGGGAAATTACCCATATTTTATAATAAAATTATATTTAGATAATTTATTAAATTATATATATTATTAAATTATAATATTAATATGTCAGTAAATGATAATGAAGTTTTAGTAAAAATTACTTCTGCAGGTACAATATCAATTCCAAAACAGTTTAGAAAGTATATGGACATTCAAAAAGGTGAATATGTTAAAGTTATTCTTGGAAAAGATAGATTATTGGTTAGAAAGGTAATAATTTCTTAATTAATTATTATTGTTTTTGAACTATTTTGATGATTTGATATGTCCATTCTCGACCAGTTCTGGTTCTATTTACCCTGCCTTTTGTAGCAAATCTTGACAGGTATGTAGAAATGATACTAAGTTTTACAGGTTCGTTATATTCATCCTCATATTTTTCAAGAATATTCGTAGAAGTGAATTTGCCCATTGGGAAAAACTTATCAATTATATTCCAAATTTTAGAACCTACCGAATCCATGTTTGTTGCTTCTTGTTCTTCTTCGATATTCATCAAATCCATCATCTCAAAAATTTTAAGAATTTTATCTTTGGTTACATTGCCTTCTAATTTGATGTCATATCGTGCACCATCAGAATCTTCCATATCAATTCGAATACGTTTTTTTGTCATGTTTGAGATCTAATTGATCAAATGTTAACAGTTGAAATGATCTCAGAATATTTGTTAACTAAGTGGTTTGTTAACATTGACTGCCTGAGCCATGCCTAGGATATATTTTATTATTAACAACCAATTCATAATTAACCCCCAAAATTAAGATAATTTCATGCCTGGAATGGAAATAAAGGGGTCAGATTGTAGTTATTCATAGTGTTAACATCTATCTTAACGCCTGGAATGGAAATAAAGGGGTCAAAATATGCTTTTTTAGATATTTCTTAACATTAATTTAACAATTTTGTTAACTCACTCCTAATTTAGGACAAACCCACACACCAATATTTCCACTCTATATTTTTTTAATTTTTTTTAATAGAAAATCTAAAACTAACCAAAAATAATTAATTATAAACTAAACTACTACTACTATTCTATACTATACTCTCTTAATTCAGATGTAGTTGTGTTAGTATTGAAAAGAAATGAAGGTGTGTGAGTATGTCTGATCCGATAGATGACTTGCTTGATGCGGCTGAATCTGGAAAATCAATCATTAAAAATCGCGACATACTTCATTTTACATATATTCCAGATACCATCTTGCATAGAAAGAATGAACAAGAACAGGTTACTCAATCTCTATTACCAATTCTAAAACAATCAAGACCCTCAAATCTTTTGGTCTATGGAAAACCTGGAACTGGTAAAACACTGGTTGTGAAAAAAGTATTATCTAAGATTCAAGAAAGGGTTGAAAGATCAAACTTTCCAATTAAACTTGTATATTCCAATTCAAAAAATGAGACTACGTTATACGGATTATTGGTCAGCCTAGGCAGACAATTGGGTCTAGAACAAGACGAATTACCCTCAAATGGACTTGCTATTAGCGAAGTTTTCAAAAGACTGTTGAGCAAAATTGAAGGGGGAAAACTTAACGCAATTTTTGTAATCGACGAGATTGATTATCTTGCCCAACTAGTGGTAAAAACAGGCAAGGATATTTTATATCAATTAACAAGGGCAAATGAGCAATTAAAACAAGGTTCTTTAACCATGGTGGGAATTTCAAACGATTTAACATTCAAAGAGAAACTAGATCCTAGAGTAATTAGTAGTCTGGGAGAAGAAGAGATTGTTTTTACGAATTATAACGTTGAACAAATCAAAAAAATTCTTGAAGAGAGAATTAATGAATCTTTTATTGAAAATTCCATAGAAGAACCGGCTTTAAATCTCTGTGCAGCCCTCGCCGGAGGAGAACATGGTGATGCCAGAAGAGCTATTGATCTACTTCGTGTATCTGGCGAACTTGCAGAAAGGCAACAATCTGACAAAGTTACAATCGAACATGTCAGGGAAGCTTCTTTAAAAATCGAAGAAAACAAGGAGGAAGCTTCTCTAAAATCATACCCACTTCATGAAAAACTAGTGATTATAGCCATAATGAAGGTTAATGGCTCTTCTACTGGTGAGATTTACTCTTCTTACAAAAATCTCTGTAAGGCACTAGGAAAAGACGAACTTACACAAAGAAGAATAACACAAATGCTTAGCGAAATTGAATTGTCTGGAATTATTTCTGGAAGACTTGTTCATCAAGGTATTCATGGAAGAACAAAAAAATACAAACTTGCAATATCATCTGAAATGATAAAAAAATCATTTAAAGACGATCTAAGTTTGCAAGATATTGTCTAAATTAGAACTATAATTTTCATGAAATACTTGGAAGGTTTTTAGATTAACAATTATTGCAATGCCTGGATTTGGAGTCATTCCTACACTTGCTTGAAAAGGGGTTTGTTTTTGCCAAGAACCGGAATTTATCAATAAAATTCCTTTGTACATGTCTAATTGGGCTCGATGAACATGACCTACATGAAAAATATCTGGAATGTCTTGAATTACCATCAAATCTTCCATTTCAGGAGCAATTGGTGTTTGACTGCCATAAATTGGGCTGAGATGTCTTGCTCTAAGTAGATGTTTCATTACATTGGTAGGTCTGTCATAACTAAGACCAGGCGTGGTTTTTACAATATCATCTATGCTTTGTCCATGAAACATAGAGACAATAACTCCATTTAATGAAACTACTGCCGGATTACCGACCATCACCACATTTTCTTTACCCCATAAACCTGAATTGTATTTTTTAGGGATGGCCGGTTGTGGCAATGCTCTTCTGCCCGGATCGTGGTTTCCTGGCATAATTATGATTTTAATATTTTTAGAAATTTTATCAATCAAATCTTCTGCTTTTTTTAACTGTTCTTGGATTGTCTGACAGACTAATTCTTTATTCTGATTAGGATAAATTCCAACACCATCCACTATATCACCTCCAATTAGGACGAATCGAATTTTTTTTGCAACAGGATCCGAACTAGATATCCATGTTACAAAATCTGAAAACTCCTCTTCCATGAAATATTTACTTCCTATATGCAAGTCAGATAGAAATACTGCGTATACGTCACTTTCTGACTTGTTTTTAGCCTGTTCTGGAATATCTGGCAAAATTAAATCTTTGATGATATATCCTGAATTTTTAGTAGAGCCTATTCTTGCCATGACAAATTGATCCATTAGCAAAGTTCCTGCGGTTTTTTGCAATTCTTCATCAAAAATTATCCCCTCAAACGAGCCTGAAGGATCCTCCAGAGTTATTTTTGTGATGTTTCTCTCAGAATTTCTGATGGTGACTAGTCCACACACATACAGGTCATCATCAATTTTTGCATTTTTTAAAGATGCTGCAGATTTGAGTAATTTTGATTCTGGTCTGTCTGAGATAATTCGTTTAAGCTTGTTAAAACGACTAGAAAACAAAGCATTGTATCCTTTGACGCCTTCTCCAGACGTAATTTTACCAGTTGGGTCTGATATTATTTTGACTTCATTTTGTAATGACAAGTCTTCTTTAATTCCAAGATAAGTTTCTAAATCATTTTGATTAATCTGAAATAATTTTTGCCTTGTCTTCTCTCTTACAATTTCTTTAATTATTTTCTCTAATTTTTTAACGTCTACATTTTCTAATATTTTAAAAGCATCTGGATGAATCTGAAATCCCTTGTTTAACGCATAGTTTAACGCAAAGGATAGCTCCTTTTTCATATCAAAAAATATCATCTGGTTTAATTAAATCTGTGCTTACATCAACCCTCAAATATTGTTCATCAGGTATGGCTATGTGAATAAAATCAGAATAATTATATTTTTTATATTTTTGGGGTTCTTTGCTGCTGCATATCAAATTGGTTCAATGTCTACTGTTAGTGAAGAAGAGGCCAAAGCTTTCATGGTAGAATTTGAAGATCTTGTATTAGATATTGATGCTTTTGGAATCTTTACTCATAATTTGACCATTGCATTACCAATGTTCATACCAGGATTTGGTGTGGGATGGGGGCTTTTTTCTGCTTGGTCTACGGGATTTGCTTTTGCTTCAATAGCACTAACTACTCCGCAAGTTGCTGAAATTCCTCCACTTTCAATTCTTTTTCTGACACCCTTTGGATTGATGGAATTAGTTGCATACTCTTTTGGAATTTCTAGAAGTTTTATTTTGATTAGAGCAGTAATTAAAAAAATTGACTTAGTTTCATTTATCAAACCAACACTTATTGAGATTGGAATCGTGGTAGGTCTTCTTTTATCTGGAGGATATCTCGAATTTTATATGATAGAATTAGCCCAGCAACAAGGGCTAATAGATGTGCCTGGTTTTTAATTTTTTAAATTTCTATTCTTAGCCTTTTTGATTATTCTCCTCGTACATTTCTCAGGATTCTTCTCAATATCATGCTCCCAGAATCTCAAGACTGACCATCCCTCGCGTCTGAGCTTTCTGGAAACTTTTACATCCCTTCGCATGTTTCTCTCAATCTTATCTCTCCAGAATTTTTTCGGAAGGCGTTTTTTCTCATGATATCTATAACCATGCCAAAAATCCCCATCACAAAAAATTACAATTCTTTTTCCAGGAAGGACAAAATCAGGATTGCCGAACATTTTAGGATACATTTCATGTTTGTATCTCATATTTTCAAGCATCTCGTTCATTTTCAGATCTATCTTGGTGTTTGTTCCCCTGATTCTGGACATGACCCAGGAACGCTTCTTAGGAGTAAATATATCCGGCATTATTTTTTGCTAACCTGTAGAAGAAGTTTGTTCGTTACAAGTATTTTTATTCATGCAGTCTGTCTATTCAAAATGGTTTGACTGAAAAGTTTAAGGATCAAAGATCCATGTACTTGTGGTTTCTGTTAAAGGATTTGTAGAATTTTTAGAATAAATTAATAAATTATGGGGAAACGTGCTCAAATGGTGTTTATACTAACTACGAGATTAATCTAAAATAATTTAGTAGTAAATTATAAACTAAATTAGACTAAAATTGATCATGAGGGCAGTCCTTACACTACTATTTTTACTTGCAGTTTCATCAGGATATTTTGTAAATGAATCATTTGCAGAAGTTTCTGAAAATCAAGCGTTTCTTTTAGAGGGTTCTGGCTTTGCAGTAACTGAAGAGATTATACGAGTATCTGAAATTGATTTAGGTCTGTCTTCACAAGATCAACGTGGAAGTACAATTAACTTTCTAACAGAAGATGGTTTTATTTCATTAGATGATAAAGAATTTATAATTTCTAATTTAGAAGGTAAATTTTTGCGTGAAGGAAAATACATTCGAATTAATGGGGAAATTGAAAGTTCAAGTGGATTTGATACATCAATTAGCTTTTTTGGAAGACTAGTTAGTGAAAGTAAAGATGCGTCAGTTTATGGATTTACTGGCAGACTTACAACATCTGATGATACCTACAAAATAATTTACACTACAAAATTATCTAATTTAACCAAGATTGATTCTATTTCTTCAGAATCTGTGCCATCTGATGAGACTGTAATTCACATTCTCAAATATTCCTCAACTCAAGGAATTCCTGATGGCACAGTTCCTGGGCAAAAAAATAGTATCGCAAGATTAGGATTTTTCTCTCATGATAGAATTTCAGTTGAACCAGGTGCTACCATTACAATAGTAAATGACGATCTGGTCTCACATAATATTATCAGTGGTAAAGAAAACAGCGATCGTTATGTTCCATTTACGCCAGACGGAAGAATTTCCACTGGCATAATTACTCCAAACGAATCTGTTACTATTACGTTTGATGATGTAGGATTTTATAGATTATATGATCCAGATTATCCATGGATGAAAATTGTGGCTTATGTGTTTCCAAGCTCAGATAATTTAGTTTTAGGTACAGGTCAAAATTTAGGTAATTAATTTTCCCATTGCCATCTGTAATTCATGTATGAATCAAGACTCACTTGATTAAACACCATTACAGATAAATCAGAAAATTTTTTTCCTTCCAATTCTTTTATTGTTCCCTCAAAATTTTTTTCATTTTCAGTAGTTAATGCTTCATAAACGTGAACTTTCATCTTGTCAGTCTCAAAATTATTTTCTCTAAGATAAATTGCAATTTCTGAAGGCATGAAATGTTTGTCTGGTTGTTTTGGCCAAGGTCTTGGTACTAAAATCACACTAAAACCATCAATCAATGCCTTTTGCAATTCTAATTTTTTGTCTTCAATTGGAGTTGTAACATGCATTGTAATTACCTTGGATTTATCAAGAGGAACTTTTGCTCTTGATGCAGCAACTTGTATTGAACTAATTCCTGGAATAATTTCAACATCGTCAAAAATTTCGATTAATCTATCGACAACTTCAGACTCTGAAAAGTTGACATCACCAGTAAATGGTATGACCAAAGTTCTATCCCCTAACTCTGTAAGAATTTTTTGATAAGAATCTTCTTGATCATTCATAGTGATTTCGTAAACTTCTTTTCCTATAATCAGATCTTCTATTGTTTTTAGTGTGTATTTGTAACCGATGATTACATCACAATTCTGAATTATTTCCTTTACAATTTCTGTAACATATTTTGGAGAACCAGGTCCAACACCTAAAGCGTAAATTTTATTCAATTTTACTTGGTAAATTTCTGTCTGTCTTTAATATATTGCACAAAAGGCTTCCAATCTACTTTCACATATTTTGTAGGCTCTTTTGCAGGATATTTTACCCAATCTTGGGCAACTGAGTACTGAAATTTCTCATCTTTCCCATTTTTTTGAAACTCTAATTGTAATGAACTTCCCCAATTTTTTTCTGTAAAACTAATACTAGAAATATCATTAAAACTTAATTCGGTATTTCGTTCATCTTCACAATCATTCATCAAATCTTCTTCATTATAGCCATCATGACGAATCATAGTATTTTTTGATTTGATAAAATTAATTACTTGTCTTTGAGTAATGGCTTTCCACCAATTCATTTTAGATTTTGTTTTGTGTATAAATACCAAATGTTTGTCAGTTAGTACCAACATGCCTTCTTTTCCACCAATTGAAAAGAATTTTTTGGATTCTCGCCAAATTGAAACTATATGTGCTTGAATTTTTTCATCAGATTGCATATGGGTTGATTATTGAACTTTATTAAAAACTAACACAATTAGCTTTTAAGTAAGTCTTAATTAAAAAATTTATTGAATAGAATTTCACTTGTTTTAATATTTTTATTACTTGTAGTTAGTTCTGGAAGTTCTGCCTTTGCACAAAGTGCAGAATTAGATGTAAATATAATTAACATTATAGATCCTGTAGTCATCTTAGAAACTAATCTTGGAGAAATTGTTATAGAATTTTTCCCAAATGATGCTCCAAAACATGTTGAGAACTTTATAAAATTGTCTCAATCAGGATTTTATGATGGTGTATTATTTCATCGAATCATTCCTGGATTTATGATTCAAGGTGGTGATCCAAATACTGTTGATGGTGATCCAAATACTTGGGGTACAGGTGGTCCATCTACAAGTGTAGATGCAGAGTTTAATACAATCAAACATAATCGAGGAATTGTTTCAATGGCAAGATCAGCTGATCCGAACAGTGGAGGCTCTCAATTTTTTATAATTCATCAAGATTCTAACTTTCTTGATGAAGAATATACCGTATTTGGTAGAATTGTAACTGAAGAAAGTTTTGAAACATTAGATAAAATTGCAGCTGTTGAAACAGGAACTAGTGATAGGCCTATAGATCCGGATCAAGTAAGAATCATAAAAACTAAAGTAGTTAGTATTTCTGATATTTTAAATTATCTTGACTTAGAAGATCCTGAACGTACTCAATCATCTGTAATTCCATCTACAGGCAATCAACAATATCAAAGTGCAGAACATGAAATAAAATTAAGTGTACCTGAGGGCTGGTTATTACAAGAACAAGATAAGACACAACCAGATTCTCCTGATGTAGTTGCTGTTGGTCCAAAAATAGGCGTAATAAACCCCGTAATTTCATTAACAATACAAGAATCTAATCAAAGAACATTTGATGAACTTATTTCTGAAAAACTTGAATCAATTAAATCTGTAATAGAAACAGGTGAATTAAAAATAAATTCACAGAAAAAGATGACTATAAATGAATATGATGCATATGTGACTGAAGCAGAAGGATTATTTTCATTAAATGGAGAAAAATATAATGTCCAATTTAAAGAAATTATGTTTTATGATAATGAAAAATTCTATACTCTCGCATATAGTAACGGTGTAGATGATTTTGATTCTCAACTTCCAAGATTTGATGAAACAATTGAATCATTTGTAATAATATCTCCAGAATCTGATTCAGAAGAAATTTCTATTGAAGAAAATGGTGGATGTTTAATTGCAACTGCTACGTTTGGATCTGAACTTGCACCACAAGTTCAACAACTTAGAGAATTTAGAGACAATACTATTTTATCAACAAAATCTGGAATTGCTTTTATGAGTGGTTTTAACCAATTCTATTACTCATTTTCACCTGTAATTGCTGATATGGAGCGTGAAAATCCTCTTTTCAAAAAATTTGTAAAGCTTTCCATTACACCAATGTTATCCACACTATCAATTCTAAATTATGTTGAAATTGATTCTGAAGAGGAAATGTTATCATATGGAATTGGAATAATTTTAATGAATGTTGGAATGTATTTTGCAGCACCTGCATTGATCATCTATAAAATTAAAAAATAACTGATCAAACAAATTCTTTCTGGTTGCATCTATTTTTAAGCCTAAAAGAGAGGCTTTTTCTACCAAACATCATCTACTTCATCTAGTAACTTGTACTCTTTTTTGGTTTCACGTTTCATTAGCTTTAATCTTGAAATATCTCTATCAAAGAACAAGTCTATTACCCAATCAAGAAATACACGAGTTTTTTTGTCAAATGTTGTAATTTTTGAGAGGTAAACGTTTCTCCAAATTAACCAAGCCCAAAATCCTGAAATATTCATTCCCAAAAATGTGGCAATACCTGATCTTTTTCCAATAATTGCCATTTGTCCTTTGGAATGATAAACAAATTTTTCTTTTGTAGAATTTTTAATTAGAGAGATTAGATTTTTGACAGCAATTTTTGCTTGAGCTTCTGCAATTTGAGCGGTTGGAGGTAATGGTCGTTGTGTTTCAGGATCAATATGTAATGCGCAATCACCTATGGCAAACACTCCGGGAAAATCAGCAACTTCTAGAAAATCATTTACCAAAACTTTCCCTTTTTCTGTTTTGAACATTGATCTCTTAATCGTGTTAACCGGAGTTACTCCTGCAGTCCAAATCAATGTCTTTGTAATCACTGAATTAATTTCAGATGTATCGATTGAATCTTTTAGATTCTCATCTAATGATTTCGTAGTAACTTCATTTCCATCAAAACTGATGACTGCTGTTTTTAATCTAATATCAATTCCTCTTTCCACCATCTTGTCTTTTGCAAAATTTGCCAGTTTTATGTTAAATCCAGGCAGGATCATTCCTAAGGCCTCTAACACAATTACTTTGATATCGTCTTTGTGAATTGTTGGATAATATTTTCTTGCATCCAACAAAAGATCCATCAGTTCTCCTGCGGTTTCAATTCCTGCAAATCCGCCACCTACTACTACAAAATTTAAAAAACTTTTTCGAAGAATTGGATTGGTTTCATTTTCTGCTTGTTCTAGCATATCAATAACTCTATTTCTTAACATTACAGCATCATTGAGCGTCTTCATTGTGTATGCATTTTTTTCAACATCAGCCATTCCAAAAAAGTTGGTTTCACTACCTAATGCGACAATTAGAAAATCATAATGTAATGATATGCTTCTTTTATCTCCAGTTCCCCATAATGTTACGATTTTTCCGTATGGATCAATATTTTTGATTCGACTTTCGTAGAATTTTGTTTTTTTACATATAGTTCTAATTGGTAAAACAATATGCCTAGTTTCAATCATCCCAGATGCTACTTGTGGCAACATTGGTGTAAATAATAGAAAATTATCTTCACTTACCATTACCAGTTCTATTTCAGGATTGTTTCCAAATTCTTTTTCTAGCTGTTTGGCACATTCCACCCCGGCAAATCCGCCACCTAAAATTACAATTTTCTTCTTATTTCTTGCCAATTGTGTCTTTTTCATAAATTGGGTGAATATATGCTATAAGAATAATTTTTACTAAATTTGCTACTGCATTCAAGTTCTCATAATATCTGAGTGTAAGATATCATAGGCTCTTGATGAATCCCTCTCATTGAGGATTATTGTAATGTTATCTTGACTGAAAAATGCATTTACCAATTCGATTCCATTTGCATGTAATACCTCAGCAACATAAGATACTACGTCTGACTGATTTTGAGAGTTTGGTATTGAAATTCTGATTTTTGCAAGTCCAGTACTAAACATATCATCATTTTCTGGCACATTTCTGAAAATTTGTCTAATATCCTCCAAATCTTCTGCCAAAAATCTAAATGAATCAGACATTCTGAAAAAATCATAGTTGTTAGTGATCTTGGAGAATTTATCCAAAATTACCATGGGATCCATTTCGTTTGAATCCTTTATTGAAAACTTGACATCCATTATTCCATCAGTTAATGCCAGTCTTGCATTTTTTAATACTGATTCTTCTTTGACATCTTCTTTAATTTCAAACGAATCGGCAAATCTCTTAATGGCAACAACTATTGTATTGAGATTTACAGAATTCCCTAGAATTTTTTCTATATCTGGTTGAATCTTTACTGCCAATGCTGTATAATTTATCAAATCCATCCTCATACAATCAGAAATTGAACGATTTCTATTGATAATCTCCCTTACAACTTCAGGAACAGATACACTTGAAGTTCTCATTAAAATTATTATATTATGTCAATTATAATAGGATTATGTAAGAAATCAAAGAAATATCAATAATCTTTATATAATGTAATAAATATTACATACATTAGATTAATATGACAAACTTCTTTGATAGTGAATTTGATAGAATTTTCACGAGAATGTCAAACTCTTTTTTTCATATAAATGACATTTTTGAGGAATTCAAGGGAAATGGTTCTGAATCTGGTCCATATTATTATGGTTATACAATGACTGTTGGTCCTGATGGAAAACCTGTGATAAAGGAATATGGAAATGTCAAACCAGGCTTACTTCCAACTTCTAATACGCAAGAACCACTTGTCGACACAATAGTCGACGAGAAAGAAAAAATAGTAAAACTCATAGCTGAGATGCCAGGAGTTGAAAAATCTGACGTCAAAATTGTTGTTGAAAACAAACTAGTTGATCTTTCAGCAGAACACAACGAAAAAAAGTATCATGTAAAAGTTCCTTTACAACACAAAGTTGATGAAAACTCTGCAAAGGCATCTTATAAAAACGGAGTTTTGCAAATTATCTTCAAGTTAATTGAAGAAGAAAAACCAAAAGGTAAAACGGTGGAGGTTGAATAAACCTCTCTTTAATTTTTGAGGTATAAGTATGAGCGAAATAATTTTAAAAATTGAAGAAAGTCCACAACAACATGTTGGAAGAGGCAGAGCTATAATCGATCCTAAAATTATTGAGGATCAAAAATGGAATTCTGGACAAATACTAGAATTAACATACAACAAAAAAACACATGTAAAACTTTGGCCAGGATCTCCTGAAGAATATGGTTCAGGTATTATCAAAATAGATGGAATGACAAGACAAAATATTGGAGCAGGAATTGGCGATAAAATTTCGTTAAAAACAGTCGAAGCTGTAAATGCTGAACAAATTGTTTTGTCTCCAACTGAAAAGATTGCTGCAGAAGGATTACAAGAATACATGATTTACAATTACCTCAACCATGTATTTACAACTGGAGATTCAGTATCTCTTAATACGCAAATGGGTGGAAGAGTTCAATTTGTTGTAACAAGTACAAAACCATCAAAACCTGTTCTAGTCACAGAAAATACTGTATTCAAACTTGGAGCAATGACTAAAGCAGTCGATTCATCTGTGCCACGAATTACATATGACGAACTTGGAGGTCTAAAAAAAGAAGTCCAAAAAATTCGTGAAATGGTCGAATTACCAATGAGACATCCAGAATTATTTGACAAAATAGGCGTGGAAGCGCCAAAAGGCGTACTCTTGTATGGTCCTCCTGGCACTGGTAAGACGTTATTGGCAAAGGCCGTAGCCGGAGAAACAAATGCTCACTTTATCTCCCTGAGCGGTCCTGAAATAATGGGAAAACATTATGGAGAAAGTGAAGAACGAATTAGAGAAATCTTTACTCAAGCTGAAGAAAATGCTCCTAGCATAATTTTCATCGACGAGATTGATTCTATTGCTCCAAAAAGAGATGAAGTTTCTGGCGAACTAGAGAAAAGAATTGTTTCACAATTACTAACTCTGATGGATGGAATGAAGTCTAGAGGCAAAGTTGTTGTAATTGCAGCTACCAACAGACCAGATTCAATTGATCCTGCACTTAGAAGACCAGGCAGATTTGATAGAGAAATTGAAATTGGAATTCCTGATGATGAAGGAAGATTCGATATTCTCTCGATTCATACACGTGGGATGCCAATTGATGAAAAAGTAGATCTGAAACAAATCTCAAAAATTACACATGGATTTGTAGGAGCTGATTTGGAAGTTTTGGCCAAAGAAGCTGCAATGAAATCACTTCGCAGAATTCTTCCTGAGATTGATTATGACGAAGAAAAAATTTCATCGGAAATACTTGAAAAAATCCAAATCACAAGTAGTGACTTTAGAGATGCACTAAGAGAAGTCAGTCCTAGTGCACTAAGAGAGGTCCAAGTCCAAGTTCCAAATATTAGTTGGGATGATGTTGGAGGTTTGGATGCACTAAAAGAAGAACTTAAAGAAGCTGTTGAGTGGCCAATCAAATACAAAGATGCGTATGATTATGTTGATGTAGAAGCACCAAAAGGAATTCTACTTCACGGTCCTCCAGGAACTGGCAAGACAATGATAGCAAAAGCTCTTGCAAAAATGACAGAGTCTAATTTTATCAGCATCAAGGGTCCTGAATTACTTTCAAAATGGGTAGGAGAATCTGAAAAAGGTGTCAGAGAAATATTCAGAAAAGCACGACAAGCAGCACCATGCATAATTTTCTTAGACGAAGTCGATGCACTTGTTCCAAGAAGAGGAAGTGGAGGTTCTGGTTCACATGTTACAGAAAATGTAGTGTCTCAAATTCTAACAGAAATTGATGGACTAGAAGAACTAAACAACGTGTTAATAATCGGTGCAACAAATCGGTTAGATATTGTTGATGAAGCACTTCTCAGACCAGGCAGATTTGATAGAATTATCAAAGTTCCAAATCCCGACGAAAAAGGAAGACAGCATATCTTTGAGATTCACACAAAGAAAAAGCCACTTGGCAGTGATGTAAAAATCTCAGAAATTATAAAAATCACTGATGACTTTAGTGGAGCTGAAATTGCAGCAGTCGCAAACAGAGCAGCTATTGCAGCTTTGAAGAGATATGTCTCTGACAAGTCAAAGAATGTCAAGGAGATCAAGATTATACAACAAGATCTAATTGATGCTGTGGATAAGGTTAGGCCTCAAAAGAAAGAGATGCCTATACCTCAATCCATAAAATAGTCTAAATACTAAGAAAAATGACGAGAAATATGAAACTCTATCTTGATTTTGAACCGTGCAAAGAATGTAATGAAATGATGACTGGATTGAGTAGTCCTGAAATGTTATTTGCCGATGAAAAAACTAGGGCAGATGAATCTGCAAAATTTCTTAGACATCTTACGTATAATCATAATGAGGTGGTTCAAGCTGTCATGGAAGATCTTCCGAAACAAAAAAGAGATCAAGAACCTGATTTCTACAAATAATCTTTTTCATTCTTAGAAATCAATAACCATATTCATATACAAAATTGCTGTAACGTTTTTGTGAAATTATAATATGAAAATTGGTCTTATTTTTGGCATGATTGCTCTGTTTGTATTTGTTAGTTTTACGCAAACTATCTTTGCTATTGAAACAGAACAAGAACCGGGGCCACCACAAATACCTGAACCTAGTCCTGCACCAGAACCCATCAAAACACCAGATCCTGCACCTGCACCAGATCCTTTTCCAGAGAAATCTGATTCAGAAAAAATAAAAAAATTAACTGAAGAAAATGATAATCTAAAACAACAAAATAAAAATCTACAAAATCAAATATTTTCGCTTAATAATGAAAAATCTAAATTACAAGCAGAAATATTGGAACTAAACAATTCAATACAAAATCTTAAGGAAATTACATTAGAACAAGTTAGAGTAATAATGGACTTAGCAAATCAACTTAAAGAAATAATATATGAAAAGATATTCTCTCCTACAATACAATTGTAATAAATATTAAAAATGAAAATAATTTTTTTAAAAGGTTTATTTCTTAATTGATTCTAAAGAATGTCCACGATTAGTGATCATTTGACTAACTACCTCAATAGTATAATCAATCCCGTGCTCTTCTTCAAAATGATTTCTAAGTTTTTCAATAAGACTTAATGTTTTATCATCATCAATAATGTATTCACATTCAAAACCATAGTCTTTACATCTCAACTTTAACGTCATCCAGTTTGGAAAAAATATTAAACCTATAAAAACTGTGAATACATGTTTCTAAATCAAAACTATTTAGGCATAAATTTAGCTTAAATTCCGTCGAAATAGCACTAATAATGTCAATTAGTTTTCATTGTGTATATGAAAGGTCTAGAGTTTGTTTTTCTTGCAATGGGTTCTGTACTTGGAGCATATTTAAGATTCAAGGTCATTGAATCTCCTTTACTTTTCAATGCAATACCTGTCAACGTTTTGGCAGTTAATGTACTTGGAGCATTTGTCCTTGGTGCTTTTATTGTAATGTCTCAACAATGGCATCTTGATGGAAAATATTCTTTATTTGCTGCTATAGGATTCTGTGGTTCACTTACCACAATGTCTGGACTTGCACTTGAATCCAATACGTTTCTTGAACAGAGTAACTATGGAACTTTTGCAATAAATTTGATATCTAACATCGGCCTTTCAATCGCAGCTCTAATCGGTGGAAAGTCATTAATGAGTGCAATAATTAACAATTAATTAGAAATGGTCTATTCATATCAAGTTGTAAAATTTCAAACAATCTCTTTTGTTCAAGGAACCCATTGGTCGCAATCAGTAGGGGACAAAGGAATTCTTTACAAATCACTTAATGGCCCATTTTCAAAACTCATTGTTCAATCTTCAAATGGCTCAAAAAAATTATACCATGTTCCAAAAGATAGGACTGTTGTTGTAACAAATGATACTATACATTTCCTAGGCGAAATTGCTTAATTATTTAAAAAACTGATCAACTTGATCTCTAAATTTTAAAGCAATTTTTCCGAATTCTGTAAAATCATCTGCAGTTGGATATTTCATCTTCATTGCGAATTGATTGATAAATATCGATAATGCACTTCCAATTATTAGATTGTACACCCCATCTGCAACATTATTTGAGTATGGAAACGCTACTCTGATGAATGGAAGATATGTTTCGGTTTGAGAAATCATTAATTTGATATGTTTTTCAACAAATTCTTCTACGTCTGCAGGAATTGCCATAGCTATATTACCATTTGATTTCTTATAAGTAGAACTTTAATTATTAGGCATGGTTTATCTTACAATTTGTTCCATATACTTTTCCTTCCCCTTTCTACTTCTTGGGAGACATCTGAGCTGCCTATTGCAACATGGACAAACTAACCCCTCATACTCTACAAACACTTCGCAATAGTTACATCTTTTTTGTCCGGCGGCATACCTGCCAATTTCTGTTGGCTTGAGAGCCTTGTATTTTTTACATTCTCCTATACAATAAGTCATAAAAACAGTTACAAATTATCTAAAGATAAAATGTTTGATTGCAGTGCACTCATATTTTCAAATCTGATTAAAATGAAATTAAATTTATACTCCTAATTTCATTTTTCATTATTGCTTGACTTAGACAAAAAAATATTTGGAAATATTACAACTAAAGAAATTATAGGTGCTGATCCACCCGCTATACCTGATACTAGAGAAAATCTTAAGAAAGAACTCGTAACATTGCTTACAGAATTAGAATTAATGCCAAAAATGAACCTTGAGAAACTTTTAGAAAAACAGAAAATAGCTGAAAATCATATCAACAGCCGACCTGGTGCAATGGCTCTAGCTCAGAACAAAATTCAGCTATTCAATGAATATAATGAAAAATATCTTCAATCAATAACACAAAAATTACAATCTTAAAATTCTCTAATTCTATTTTTCTTCAGGTTTTTCAGTTTTTTCTTTGATAAATCCGCCTTCAATTTTATCATCTATGACAGCATCGAATATTTTTTCAACTATGGAATCGTCATCTTCAGGTTCTTCTGGAGGTTTAACAAATCCGCCTTCGACAGATTCTGGTGGAGGGATTTTCTTTGATTTTCCTAAACCAATTGTTGTAATCACTACTGATGATAAAATAATAAAGAATATCAGTTGTGGATATGCATCTGCATTTGGTAATCCCATGGTAATTGGATAAGTTGCAAGTACTGCGGCAGCCAAACCCCTTGGAATCATAGAGTTTGTCACAGCTTTATCCAAAAGTGAAAATCGTTTTGTCAATGTAATCTTTCCAACTAATATTCTTCCAAAGTACACAGCAATTGTCATCAAAACTCCAAATATCAGATATTCTATTTGTCCAAAACTTGCCATCAATCCTACAAACACAAAGAAAAACGATCGTACCAAAAATGTTAGTTGATTATGTGTAGGATCATCCAACTCAATTCGTGGTAATTTGAATCTGAGAATTTTTGCAAGATGACTTTTGTTTCCAATCATTAAACCAAATACTAGTGCAGTTAGTGCCCCTGATTCTCCAAACAAATTTGCCAAGAAGAATAAAACAAACAAAACGCCTAACGTAAGCATGTAGGCATGTTGTGCATTACTAAATTTAGTTGAAATGTACATCCAAGGAATTCCAACTCCAAACCCGAGTACCAGACCAACTATAACTGCACGTCCAATAGTCTCTTGTAACGTTTGAAGATCAAAGTGTCCTGCTAGAACTGCCTCAAACAAAATGAATGCAACAATGGTGGCTAAAATATCAGTAAGTGCAGATTCAAAACTAAGCATTGACTTAATTTCTTCTGAAATTTTGATGTTTCTAACTAGTCCAAAAACTATTGCAGAACTACTTCCACCTACAATGGAAGCTAATAGTATGCTGTCTAACCATGCCCATCCTAAAGCAAAATGAGCAGCAATAGAAATCATTACTACAGATAGAACAAAACCAAGAACAGCTAATGTTACTGAAAAATGAGCAGTTTTGATAACATGTTTGATATCTAGATTTAGACCTCCATCAAACATGATGATGATCAATGCAAGAGCTGCAAAATACGGAACAACTTGAATTACAGCTTCTGGTTGAATTAATCCCAATACTGGTCCGATGATCACTCCAAGAATCATCAAAAATGCTACATCCGGTATGCCAGTTTTTTTGAAGAATGCTTCTCCTGCTACTCCTAGAAAAATTACTACGCCTGCTGCAAGTAATATTACATGAGCTTCGGCAATCGGTCCATTCTGAATTGATAATGTCCCAATAGAATTTTGTAACTCTGTAATTTTGTCAAAAATCATGCTTGTATCAAAATTTGATACTGCATTTTCTGTTTGGCCTCTGAACAAATTCAAAATAGATAAAATCATGAGATTCATTAATGTCTGAATGTATTCATATCTGGATAAAAGTTAAACTCGAAAATTTAGTACTTTTAGGCTTTATTTGATTTTTAAATAACATATTGTAGACAAATATTGTGAGCGCTACAAATCAACTTCGTGCAGATCATGATCAGGTTCGTCGATTAGAGAAAATAGTATCAAAATGTGCTACAGAGCTATACAAAGGCACAATAATTCCATTCTCAGATTTAACAAAAATTACCATAGTAATTTCAGAATTTGTTGACACAATTCATCATTCAAGAGAAGAAGACTCGTATTTTCCATGTGTTGCAAGTTATGATTCTTTAAAAGAAGAAATTCGAAAATTTATGATTGAGCATGAGTTTGGAAGGAATATTGCTAGACAAATATCAGATCATTTAAAAAGATGGAAAAATGGAGAAGATGCAAAAGAACCTGTATCAAGATATCTGAGAACATATGCAATTTTTCTAAATGATCATCTTAACAAAGAAAACAAATTCTTTGATACTGCAGAGGCTGAGATTTTATCAAAAGAAGAAGAAATTGAAATGTATGAACAATATAGATCAGTTTTTGCAATTGTAAAAAAGGTCGAGGAACTAATTGCAGACATTGGTTATTTAGAAAATCAACCCTGGGCTAAAAATTAACGTAAGCTCTTTATGGGTTATTTAGAAATTTCATTCATGAAACCTTTCATTCTTTGGATGACTGGTCTTCCTTGTTCAGGAAAGACTACGATTGTAAAAGATTTGCAAAAAGATATTCCAAATTTGGCAATGCTTGACGGTGATGAACTAAGAGAATGGTTCTCTCCCAAAGACTTTTCAAAAACGGGACGTGATGAGCATAACAAAAAAGTTGCTCATTTAGCTAAGCTTTTGTTAAAACACGGCGTTCCAAGTGCAGTATCCCTTGTATCTCCATATCTTGAGAACAGAGAAAATGCTAAAGAAATTATCAATGCAGGTGATCAATTTGCAGAATGTTATGTAAAATGTTCACTAGAAAAATGTGAAGAAAGAGACGTCAAAGGCATGTATGCTAAGGCTAGAAAAGGAGAAATCAAAGGATTTACCGGAATTGATGATCCTTACGAAGCTCCAGAAAAAGCAGATTTGATAGTTGATACAGAACATGATTCACTTTCAGATAGCGCACAAAAAGTAAAGGACTTTCTCAAAGAAAGAAATCTACTATAATTTTTTAAATTCTTCAATTATTTTATTATGAACTAAACCGTTTGTAGCAAGAATCCCATTTTGATGATACACATCTTTGTTATTGTATGTAAGATCGTTTCCTAACATATCTGTTATTTTACCTCCAGCTTCTGAAATTATACAATAAGAAGCAGCTGAATCCCACTCTTTCATTTTATTTGTAGTTGTAATGTAAGCTTCAGCTTCACCAGAACTGATCTTTCCAACTTTCAATGAACTGCCAACACTTGTAAAGTCTTCAATACCTAACTTTTTAATGAATGATTTTTCTTTGTCTGATAAATGATGTCTAGAACCTACAGTTCTACATTTTGAGACTTCTGAAATTCTGGTAACAGAAATTTTTTCCCATTTTCCATTTGAAAATTTAAATGCCCCACTATCTTTCTGAGCAGCAAACAACGTTTTCTCTGTAGGCCATCCAATTACACCAAGAATTGGTTTTTTATTTTTAACTAAGGAAATCATTACTGTAAACTCGCCTGTCTTGTCAATAAAGTCAGAGGTTCCATCAAGAGGATCTATTATCCAAATTGTTTTTTGTGATATTCTCTGTGAATTATCTTCATCTTCTTCAGACAAAATCCAATGTTTTGTTTGTGATAGAATATTTTTAATGACTTCATTACTTTTCAAATCAGCATCTGTAATTGGAGAATCATCATTTTTTGTAGATGTTTTGTAATCTTTTTGATAAATTTCTAAAATTGCGTTACCTGCTTCAATTGCGGCCTCAATAGCAATATCTAACTCAGGAATCTTGTCAGAAATGGGAATACCTTGCAATTAAAATTACCTAAGTCGTGAGTTCTGGCTTTAAAGTCCAAACTACTCCAAGAACAATGAATGGAATTGACATTACTCCAATAATGGCAAGTATAGTATTGAATTGTGCTGTTGACACCTCTGGATTATTAACTATCCATGGTAGAGGTAACGTGATAACTACCCAAATAACTCCTAAAAGTATAATCAATTTTGCTTTTGCTTTTCTATCTTTCATCATGTTTTCTCCTTTGGTGTTGTATTAAATCCATGTGAATTCATTTAATTGATTCTCCTCCATCTACAGTCAATATTGCACCTGTTGTCCATGACGCATCATCTGAGGCAAAATACAAAACTGCTTTTCCAACTTCATCTGGTTGCCCAATCCTACCAATGGGATGCTCACTATTCATGAATTCTTTGTCTTTTTCAGTCTTCAAAAACGGTTTTGTCATATCCGTATCCACTACTCCTGGGCAAATACAATTTACTCTGATTTTATCTTTAGAATATTCAAGAGCCCAACATTTTGTTAATAAAATCAATGCGGCTTTTGATGCAGAATATGCATCTGCATTAAATCCTTGATATGCCTTTATTCCAGCATCTGATGAAATATTAATTATTGAACCGGATGTTTTTTGTAAATAAGGAATGGCTTCCTTAGTAAACCTATACTGTCCCGTAAGATTCACGTCCAGTACTTCATTCCATTCATCCTCATCAATTTCATGTAATTGTTTTATTTTGGGAAATATTCCAGCATTGTTTACAAGAATATCTAATTTACCAAACTTTTCAATTATTTTACTTATGACATTTTTTACATCTTTTGAATTTCTAATATTAGCTGCAATACCTATTGCATTAGGAATCTCTTTTACTGCATTTTCTAATCTATTTTCATCTTTTGCAGTAATTGCTATTGTTGCACCATTTTCTGATAGAATTTTTGCAGTTGCTAACCCTATTCCACGACTTCCACCAGTTATTAGAGCAATTTTACCAGATAATCTCAATAACATTCAAACTAAATTTCGTAATTTATAGATCCATGAATCAAAAATAGTCATGAAAAATTATATAAAAATTAATAATTTTTTATAAAATTTCATATTAAATTTTAAATACTTAAAGTTCCTATTGTAATTAATGTCGAAAGGTATAATTTCTATCGACTAAACCTGCGTAACCCCGCAGAACGGAAAAGGTCATCAGTTGTTGAACAACTGACTAAGAGAGGAAATCTCTCATTGTTCTGTAACTAAGGGGTTCACGCCTTTTTAATTTTCCAAGATATCTACAGATACAGAACCAAGAGTTTGACCGTTTGGATTGATTGCAATTGAAACTTTTTGCGTTTCCGAATTGATAATTTTTTTCTGTCCATCATAATCCCATGTGAAGTATTCCGAGATTTCGGTTTGATGTGGTGTACCTATCAGCTCAAAGTCTTCAGAATAATCAAATGTATCTCCATTTAATGTAATTGATAATATTTTTGGACTGCTACCATTTGGAACAAATCTAAAAAAATATTCATTTTTTTCAAGAATAAATTCTTCAGTATAGACACCGTTAATGTAAAGATCAGGATCTGCAAGGGTTACGTGAAATAAAATGTTTTTCTTTTCACTTGTTTCATTTGATGAAAAACTTATTAAAATAATTGCTAATATGGCAATTATGGGAATTGCAATAATTTTTTTACTCAACAAAATATGTATTAAATTCTATTATAAGAATAAACTCTATCAATACGCTTAATTTTAGAATTATTATACGTTTTATGTAAATGGATTTTATTTGTAAAATATGTGGTTCTGTATTTGATATTGAAACAGATGGATCATTATTATGTAAAAATTGTAAAATTCAGTTAGACTTACTAGATCAGCAGTTAAAAATCAATGAAAAAAGAATCAATAGACTTGAAGAGCATAAAAAATATGAATTAGAAAATCCTAAATCAAAAAACCAGAAAATTCATTTAGAAACTATGAAACGATTGGAACACAATTTACAGTTAGAGTATAAAAAACATGATGGAATTATAAAATTAATGAATTTTAAAGATACCTTCTAAATTTTTTATTTTAATTTGAAATCACGCTTTTTGATTAGAAACTTCTTTTTATATCATTTATGAAATTTGATTTATCACGAACTAATATTCAAAATTCTCAATTTTAGCTAGTAATTTTTTATAATCGGTGAACCATTCTTTACACAGGAAATTAAGTACATATTTTAAAATCAAACTCATGCCTGGATTATCTGACAAATGGTCAAAACAAGCAAAGCCTGGAATTAGTGAAAAAATTACTGATACTGTCAAGCCTAAAGGAGCTTTAAAACCAAGAGTTCAGGAGGGAATTAAAAAATTACAATTACAAATTAAAAAATTAGACACTATGTTATCCAGTTTACAAGAACGTGATGCAAAATTATTCCAACGAATTGTAATTGCAACACAAAATCATGATACTCAGGCAAGCAAAGTTCTAGGAAATGAATTAGCTGAAGTAAGAAAAGTGACAAAAATTTTGAGTAGTGCTAGAATAGCATTAGAACAAATAGAATTAAGATTAACTACGTTCAGTGATCTTGGAGATACTGTAGTAGCTATAATGCCAACAATGGGATTAATGAAAAACCTAAAATCTTCGCTTGGAAAAGTTATGCCAGGAGCTGAGCAAGAAATTGGTCAAATGGCAGAAATGCTTGGCGGATTTATGACAGAAAGTTTCTCAGGTGATGCAGCGTTTGGGATGGATGAAACAACCAATGCAGAATCTGAAAGTATCTTAAAAGAAGCCGCTGCTGTTGCTGAAAGTTCAACAGGACAAATGTTCCCTTCAGTTCCAACAGATACTCAAGAAGCTACTACTAGCAAATATATTTAATTTTTAAAATTTGCCCATTAAATGAATCTCTAGATTCTTCATCTTTATTTTTGAATTTATTAAATATTTTATGATTTGTTTTTCAAAATAAGAATAAAAAGTTACATTGATCTCAAATCTAATTTTATAAATGATTTTTAGTCAATTAAAAAAACTAGTGACATTTCATTGAATTGAGTTTCTATATTCGTGGTTGAAATCAATTGAATTGATGCTTGATTCTCCTATCTGTAATAATTTGAGATTTTGAGAGGTTTCGGGATTTTTAATTGCCAAACTCATCAATGAAATTGTAAACATATTTTCTTTATCTGATTCTGTTGTTTTTCCAGAAAATATGACTTGGAATCTTACATTATCATCTAGGACATCTTTATCTATTGAAATCTCCAATAGATTTTCTCCCAACTTTGAAGTTTTTCCGTCAAAAAGGACTATTCCTTTATTATATGACTCGTAATTCACATAAGCCCAAGACATTTGGTCATCAATTAATAGAGTTCTTTGCAAATCAATCTCAGATAATCTATCAGGCAAAGTATAATGACTGACTTATAGCTTCCCATCGACCACTTTTTCTGTAAGAATTGCTCTAAGTTCTTCTGGATTACTATCATTTTCACCAAATGTATTGGTAACAGATAGGGGTGAGGTAGCAAGCATCAAGAGAATGGCTATTGCTCTGAAATTTTCACTTTGGTATCTTACCATGAAAAGACACTATCAATATGATAGATTAGGAACGGCGATGAATCATCCTGTTCCTTATATACTAAATTTTACCAAATTGGGGCAAATTGTTTATTTTTGTCTAAAAAATTTCAAAAGAGAATTTTTTTAGAAAAATAGATATTTTTAAAAATTTTTTGTAGGCATAACCTATTTTCAAATTTTTAAATATATTCCTAAAATCATCAAAAATTGGGTAATTTTTCTGATGAAACTACCGTTTCGCTTTGTGTTCCGCTATGAAGTTTCAAAATGTTCCTCATAAACTACATTATTGTATACTAGAGCATGTCAAAACAACAATACAGGTCCGAAATGGGCATTATGGGTGATATCTTAGACGTAACCACTGATGGTGGTCATAGTGGAGTCATTGTATCTGCAATCTCTCGCAAAGCCAACCTATCTCATTATGCAGTACTAGACAAATGTGAGAAACTGGTAGAAGCAGGCTTAGTCGAATCCGTCAAAAGCGACAGAAATAGAATCTTTTTGATAACTGAAAAAGGACTTCAGTTTTTTCAGGAATTCAAGAGATTTCAGGGACTCGTCGAAAGCATGAATCTAAGGTATTGAGCATATGTATCCGGAAATCGTACCAATCCATAGGAAAGAGTCTCTTCAAGAAGATGGAATGCTTTTTGTAAGGACTGATGGCATCTTCGAAACAATGGTTAAGGCACCTTTGATAATTGCTGGCTTAATGGTTGTCGCGCTGATGATGCCAATTCAGACTTCATTCGGTTCTACTCGTATGCTTGATCTAACCCTTTATTCAGATGGCTCAGCACATATTTCATCTCAACTAGAAGTAAATCCTCTAGATCCTGATTATGAAGTTAGTTTGTTTGGTTCATTTGTTGATAACTTTGTTGTTGTAGATGAAAATGGCTTTTTGTTATCTAGTGAAATTATTGATGATAAAGCAATAATTGATACTTTTGGCTCATCTTCTATTACAATCGATTATGATATTCACGATTTAATTTCTAAAGAAGGAAGGGTTTGGACTTTTACTTTAGATTCTCCAACTGATTATTCATTATTGATGCCATTAAATTCAATTATTGTTGGAATGGATGCATTACCATCAAACATGGATTTGATAAATGATCAAACAAAATTAGACTTGAGTTCAGGCTTGTCTGAAATTAATTATATTTTTGGAAATACTCAACCACCAGTTACTCAACCACCAGTTACAACACCTGAACAGCCAAGTAATGATATTAGTATAATGGTACTAGTTGGTGTTCCTGTTGCAGCAGCCATTGTTGGAGCAATTATTATGATTAAAAGAAAACAAACAAACTCTTCTTCAGTTATACAAACCGAAGTTATTTCTGATTCACAAATTAAAACTAATACAACTGATATTGAAAATATTTTCAATTTAAGACCTGATATGCGTGAAGATGACAAAGAAATCATCAAATTTATTTCTGCAAATGGAGGAGAAGCTTTAGAAAGTGACTTAAGAAAAAAATTCTTACAACCTAGAACTACAATGTGGAGAGCAGTAAAACGATTAGAAAGACAAGGAGTAATAGAAATTTCCAAAAAAGACTTGCAAAATCTAGTCAAATTAAAGACAGATTTGGAGGAAGAAGAATGAAATTTGTAATATCTTTTGCTTTACTAATTTTAGTTGCAAGTATGGCTTTTGGAGGCATAACTAGCAATGCCTATGCTGCAGATGATCCTGTAATTTTAAAAATTGCACAACGTGCACAAGAACAAATCAGTAACCAAATTTCAGATGATTCCTCAGATAAAATTAAGAGATTATTTGAAGAGGGAACGCAGCAAGTTCAATCTCTAGAAAAATCATTACAAAGCGATGATGCAAGTGCTGCAAAAGAGTATTTCCTTTCAGCCATGAAAATCTTTAAAGAGATTTCTAGACATCTGACAACTTCGGCATCTGATGTTTCATCTCAAGATAAAATGTCATCTCCGGGAGACACTGCAAGGAATCCATCCAATGATCTTCAAAGATTACAATTTTATCTAGATAATCTAAAAACGATTGCCAAAAAACATGATGCTTTTATTGATTTTTCTGAATTAGATGAATTGTTTGTAAAAGCCAGACAACAAATCAGTGATCATCAATTTATTCAGGCATTGGACACGATTCATAAAATCAAAGAAACAATCGTAGATGTTAACAAAGAACTACGTGAAAAAACATCAAAACAAGAGTCACAACGTGCCAAAGTATATGCCCAAAAATATTTGGAACAACTTGATAGATTAATAGAAAATGCCAAAAAGCAAGGCGTTTCTGATGAGATTGTTCAAAAATTAAAATCTGCCAAGGAAAATTTATCCTCAACGGATGATCCACGTCAAATTATTGAAGAAATAAGAAAAATCATATCTCTAAAAGATCAGTTTAAACTAACAAAAAATGATTCATTTGAATCCAGAATATTACAAGTTGAAAAAACTCTTTCTAAAATTTCTCAAGTTGATGGAGTAGATGAGGAAGATTTGTCAGATGCAAGAGATATTCTTCAAAGTATTAAACAGAATTTGAATGATGGTGAATTTGAAACCGCTAATGAACAATTAAGAAATCTAGCAAAACAACTGGTAGAAATTAAAAATTCATTGCAATAAATTATCATAAAATTCATATACATTTTCTAATCAGCATTTAGCATGGCCTCCAAAGCAATCATAGTTGGGGTAGGGATTCCAATGATTATTGTTGGTGCTTTGATGGCATGGCTATGGGCTCCAATTGAAGGAGATCTTCAAAATCAGGTAGAACTCGTAGGAAGCACAATTGGAATCTTGGGAGTGATATTTTTTATTTCTGGTTTGTTTTATACAAAAGAACCGGTAATGCATTAGAAACTCATTGAATAAATAATGAAAAAAATTACGGTTATTAGTTGAAAGTTAGATTATTTGAAATATTTACTTCAGTAGAAGGTGAGGGTATTCTCTATGGAACCAAAACTCTCTTTGTAAGATTAGCAGGATGTCCTTTCACTTGCTTTTACTGTGATACGAAAGAATCACTTCCTCTTGATTCTGGAACGGAATATTCTATTGAAGATGCAAATAGTTTGATTGATTCTAACTTAAAGAATCAAACTTACAAAGTAAATTTTACAGGCGGTGATCCTCTAATCCAACATGAAGCAGTTGCATTACTTGCAAAACATATTCAAAATAAAAAAATTCCCACATATCTAGAATCATCTTGTTTTGATATTGATAGATTTAATCATGTATTGCCATTTATTGATATTGTTAAAATTGAATTTAAAACAAAAGATTCTGATTTTGTCGATACAAAACATTATGAAAAGTTAATTAGTCATACAATGAAATGTCTTCAATCATCTGTTAGATCAAATAAAACAACATACATCAAAGTTGTAGTTAGCTCAAAAACTCAACCAAATGAATTTGCAAAACTAGTACAAGAAGTTTTTGATAAAATATCTAAAGAAAATATAGATGGTTTCATCATTCAACCTACATATGGAATTTCTGAGCCTTCGCTAGAACTTTTATTGGAATTGTATGATTTGGTCTATCCTCATTACATCGATGTTAAGGTAGTTCCACAATTACACAAATTTATTGGTGCTCCGTAACATTACCACCTATTAAAAATCTGATTAGGTTCAAATACTAGAAAAATTCTGTGTGAATATCAATGGATCAAGAACGCGTAAAAAAACTTGTAAGGGAATTAATTATTGAAGTCGGAGAAGATCCTACACGCGAAGGATTACGTGAGACCCCTGAAAGAATTGCAAATATGTACAAAGAAATATTTGGCGGATATGATTCGGATTCGGAATTATCTGTTCAATTCTCGGAAGATTCTGATGTAGTAATTGCACGAAATATTCAATTTTATTCGATGTGTGAACACCACATGTTGCCTTTTTACGGAAAAATTCACATTGCATATTCTCCAAATGGTAGAGTTTTTGGAATTTCAAAACTGGTTAGATTGGTGGAAAAGTATTCAAAAAGACTTCAAATTCAGGAGCGTCTTACAAAAAATATTGCTGATGAACTACATTCTCAAGGAGTAAAGGGCATTGTTGTTTTAGCAGATGCTGAGCATCTTTGTATGAAGATGCGTGGCGTAAAAAATGATGCAACGCTTTCGTCCTCTGCGTTTAGAGGAATTTATGAAAATAAAGATGAAAAAGCAGGCATAATGTCGCTACTTCGAAACCGTGCCTCAGATCTTTCCTTTTAGAGAATACTGAAAAATTAAATAATCAATATTTTTGATTAGAAACATGGGAGCAAATCCTTACATTCACATTCCAAAAGAGTCATGGCCAAATTGGACATGGTATGCAATTGAATGTATTATCGTAATTGCAATCTCAATGCTAACTTCAAGTAAAATCACTAACTCAATTGAGGGATTAACTCCAGAAGTACAAAACTATGTGTTTATGGGAATTGTTGGCGCATTCTTTTTGATTTGGTATGTTGGAATTAGAGGCCTAGTTCTAAAAAAGAAAATTCTTAGAAATAGTTATTAGATTTATTTAAGATATTTTGTCTTATCTGCAATTCCAGCTTTTTTGAATGCAATTTTTCTATTATTGCAAGATTCACAGACTCCACAATGATATTTTTTATTTGAATAACAACTCCATGTCTTAAAAATAGAATTTCCCAAAACTTTCATTCCTGATTTTAGTAAATCACTTTTTGATAATCCCATTCTATACGGTGACCAAATTTTAATATTTTTTCGCAGTTTTGATTTGATTCCATCAATTTCACCTTGATTAAATGCACTTTCTAGTTTTTTTGCAAAATTTGGTCTACAATCTGGATAGTGTTTATCTCCAGTGTGAGCGCCATATACTACTAGAGATGCGTTTAGTGTAAAAGCCCATGCTGAAGCAATTGATAGAAAGACTGCATTTCTGATTGGTACTACAATTGAATACTCAAATTTACTAGGAATTTTTCTTTTAGAACTTGTTAAAACATTAGAGTTTCCGTACAAGTCTTTCATAAATCCAATATCGATTATTTTATGTTGTTTTAAGCCCAATTTTTTTGCAAAGGATTTAGCTGCAGTAATTTCGCTATTAGCTTTTTGTCCGTAAGAAAATGTAATACCGTATAATTCATATTTTGATTTTAAATATGAAACAGCACAAACGGAATCCACTCCTCCGCTAAAAACAATAACTGCCTTTTTCATAATCCATTCAGCTATTTTCTTTTATCTACGGCACCTTTACTTGATTTACAAATTACAGTCTGAGATTTTGTATTTACGGATGTAAACCCTTTTGCCATGTATAAGCTAATTTTTTTTAAATCTGCTGAACTTTTTGAAAAAGCAATCACTGAAGGCCCCGCCCCACTAATAGTGACACCCAATGCTCCTGCCTTGATGGCATTTTCTTTTACTTTGGCAAATCCTGGAATCATATGTTGTCTTGCTGGCTCAACTATCACATCCTTGATTGAATTTCCAATAATTTCTGAATCTTTTTTCATAAACCCTGCAACAATTGCTGCAGCATTTGATAAATTTAAAATACTGTCAGACAATTTGATTTTTTTCGGGATAACTCCTCTTGATACCTTTGTTTTCTTTTTTGGAACACTAATTGTTGGAACTGCTACACACATTCTTAGATTGGCTGGAGGATCAATTCTGATTATATCCAAAGGATTTGTTTTAACAATTACAAATCCGCCCAACACAGAGGCTGCAACATTATCATAATGAACTGCACCTGCACTTGCTTTTTCTCCAGATCCTGCAAATTCTACCAAAGAATTTCCATCCAATTTTAATCTAAATAATTTATCAAATGCAACTGCCGTTGCAGCTGCCGATGCGGCACTACTTCCCATTCCGTATCCTGCAGGGATTCCTTTCTTGATTTTAATTTCAACGCCTCCTTTAATTTTGAATTCTTTCATCATGTTTTTTGCCACTAATCCTGCAGTATTTTTTTCAGGATTTGTAGGGATATCATTATCTGTAATTATTTTAATTCCATTTTTTGTTTTGGTTAACGTGACTGTATCGTAAAATGCATCCAAAGCTAATCCAAATACATCAAATCCTGGACCTAAATTTGCAGTCGATGAAGGTGCTTTGACTGTGATTTTTGATATCAATTAATCCTCTACCTCCTCACCCAAATTAAGAATTCTGCTTAATGCACTTTCAAGATTTAAAAAACCATCATCTGTAACATTGGATATTGGAATTAGGCCTTGGGCAAATCCTCCTAAGTTTAATCCTCGTAGAATGTTTGTAGTCAATGTATATGTATCACCATTAGCTTCTTTTCCAATTGCATTTTCTAATGTTTTTAAATTTGTGGACCATTGTAAAATATTTTTTAATTTATCTCCAATAAGATCTGTCTTGGTTAGAACATTAACTGTTGGCAAATTCAAACGTAATCTAATTGATGTCGCAAGTAATGCAATTGAAACAAAATTAACTGGCGATGTAATAAGAGATCCATCAAAAAGAAAAATATTTGTTTTTTCTTCATTTGAAATATTATCTACTATGAAACGTCCACTAGAACGATACGCAAATAATTCAATCTGACCTGGTGTATCTACAATTAAGTAATCTGGATTTACTTTGTCTACATCATTTTGAATATCATCAATCTTTGATGCAATCAAATCATTTGCCATAATCATAGCGCCATTTGGACCAAGTTCATACTGTTGCATAATTGATACGTAATCAACATAGTCTCTGACATCGATATCACAAGCGTATGGCATGTTATCTACACCTGGATCTAAATTCAAAATTGCGGCAAATGCTCCATTTTTTGAGTAGTAATCTTGTAACTTTGATGTGAGTAAAGATTTTCCAGAACCAGCAGTACCTGAAACAAAAATTGTTTTCAATCCGTCTAATTTTCTTTATTTGCTTATATTTCAAACTAGCTTGGTTTGGATATTGTTATCATTGAAAATACTAAATTAATATTCAAAAAGATGAAAAAATCTCACCTAATTTTTATCTGTTTGAATTTCATCTAATTTGTGAACTAAACCATTTTTGAAAAGGAGACTTGTTTCAAAGATTTAGTTGTCAAATTACCCAAAGATAGGAATCTTTCAGATTATGATATGTTGAATTCGTTGTTTGAAGAAATTAAACACGAATTTCATAATCATGTAAAACCATCTAATTCTAAATAATTTCTGTGCCTAGCCCTAGGCAGCAATTTTTCCCGACTGGAAATGTACTCAACTTTCATATTTGATTCCTCAAAAAAATCATCAAATGAACTGGAGAATAATTGCTATTCCCATCACTCTAATTCCTATTTTTATTATCGCAATCCAATTTGATATTCAAATAGAAGATATTCTGGCGATTGGATTGCTTCCGTTTATTGGTGCAATTGTTGCCATGATGATAAAATTAGGGTTTCAGGGAATCAAATTTGCATACATTTCAAGAAAGTATCTTGGAAATTTTGATTCATTTTCTAAATTAGTCGGTGTTAGAATTGGTAGTGAATTTATCAAATTTACAACTCCAATGTTTATTGGAGCAGAATTTATTGTAATTTATTATTTAAAGAAAAAAGGAATAGAGCTTTCAAAAGCTACATGGATCGCACTAGTTGATATTGTGACTGAAGTTCTTACAGCAGGACTGCTATCTATGTTGGCAGGAATAATTGCATTATTAAATGGGGCATATATGGTTGGAATAGTTATTTTAGCCACTAGCATTTCTATAACGTCTTTATGGATGGTTATGTTTTTCTTGTCTTCTAAACGCACATTTCAAGTTCCAAATATCTTACAAACTCTTATCAAAAAATTAGGAAAAGAAAAAGGAACCAAAATCATCAATCAAACTAACTCTTGGATGGAAGAAACGTGTACTATGATCAGAGAAAATATACAAACCCCAGAATATAAAAAAATCTTTACCATTTCATTTTTCTTTTCACTAGCTTCATGGGCATTTTACGGAATTTCATTTATGATTATTGCAATGGGCACAGGTTTCGTTATCAATGCATTTGATTCTATTATGGCAGTAATGGGTGCAAACGCGATTGGAAATTTACCTATTACCATAGGTGGTTCTGGTTTGGCAGAATTTGGAATTATAGCCTATATCAACAATTTAGATCCTTTTGCATTTGAAATTTCAGAGGAAGTAGTGGCTTGGGATGCTGTAATTGGATGGAGAATTGCAACATATTACGTTCCAATCGCCATTACATGGCTACTTTTAGTAAAATTGGCCTTGAGTAAAATACCAAAATCACAGTCTTCATAGAAACCACTTTATCTTTAATCGATTTTCCTGATTTGTGGATTTTAAAAATAAAGTTGTACTTATCACTGGCGCATCATCGGGAATTGGTAGAGATACTGCAATAGAATTTGCAAAGAAAGGTGCAAACATTGTTCTAGTTTCAAGGACAAAAGAAAAACTTGAACAAGTTGCAGGTGAATTAAAACAATTTGATGTAACTGTTCTGATTTGCCAATGTGATGTATCTAAAAAAGATCAAGTAAAAGAAATGTCTAAAATAGTCTTAGAAAAATTTGATTCAGTTGATATTCTAGTAAACAATGCAGGTTTTGCAATTTATGGTTCTGTGACTGATCTTAGTATTGATGACATAGAATCACAGATGGAGACAAATTATTTTGGAATGATTTACTGTATCAAAAATTTTCTTCCGTCAATGATGGATAAAAAATCAGGACACATTGTCAATGTTGCATCTGTTGCTGCAAGTTTTGGTTTACCTGGAATTGCGTCATACTGTGCATCAAAATTTGCGATGCTGGGATTCTCAGAAGGCCTTAAACATGAATTAAAAAGTACCGGGGTTGGAATTACTGTTGTCAGTCCTATTATGGTTAGAACTAATTTCTTTGATCATCCTTCGTTTGAAAAGATGCTAAAATTTTCTCCCACCTCGCTTAGTTCTAAAACTGTGGCAAAAATAATCCTCAAAGCAGCAAATTCCACTAGATTGGAAATCATTGTACCCTCTGTAGTACGAGGTGCGGTATGTTTGAAAAATATATTTCCCTATTTTATTAATCCAATCCTAGGAAAGGCTTTCAAAAAGCAATTAGATTCTATGAAAAAGGGTTGACTTTATTCTTCTAAATCTTCTTCTGCAGATTCACTTGAGCCTACTTCTAAGAGTTCTAGAGATTTTAAATCGAATTGGTAAATTGCTTTCATTTCTATTTCTTTTTCTTTTTCTAGGAATTCTGACACTTTTTTGCTTAATGGCGCTTTATGTTGATCAAAAACAAATTCATAAACTTCACCTTTTAGCAAGTCATCCATTTTGATATCTTTTACAACATCCATAGTTACAATATGTCGTCCATCTTCTACTGCATTATACAATTGAATGTCTACTTTATTGTCCTCATAATAAAATTCTAGAATGTATCCTGTTGACTTTATCTCTTCAGGTTTCTTAAATTTTGCATTTTGAATTTCATCAGTAACCCATTCCGGAATTTCATCTTCTTTCTTTTTTACCATGGTAAACCCCTCTAATTTTCTGCTTTTTCTTTTTTACTCTTTGACCACCACTCTAGATAGTCATCATGTTTGTCATCACGTGTTCTTTCTCTTTGGTTTAACTTGAATTTAATATCTGAAACTTGTTCTCTTGTTGCGTATAATCCACATCGCTTACAAACAAAATGTCTTTTGTTTTTCTCATCCATTTTCATTGGGATGTCAATTTCATCAAATAATTTGAATAATGCGTCCCTGCTTCTGTCTTCCTCTTCCGGGAAATCTTCTATATACTTTGTTTCTATTTTCTTTCTCTCTCGTGATGTACATTCAGGACAATTAGGCACTGCTGATTTGGCTTAATTTTTTCCATAAAAGCGTTCCCACAATCTCTGTTGATCGATACATCTGACACGCGGATTTTTTCATCATCCCTTGCGGTCCGTTCGCCCATCGAAATCCCGCGTGCCAGATGAGCAAAATCATCAAAATAATCTATTATCTCTTTTCTTCTAATGTTTGGGCAGCAATTTTTGCCGAATTTTCTGCTCCATTAGGAACAAAATTCTTTGAAAACTCCTTTAAATTATCTTGAAATTCTTCATAATTTTCTTTTATTTTGGATATGCCTTTGGTCACTTGGTTTGTTTTAATCGCTAACACGCCTAGGTTTTTTTCTACGGCCCATCTGATGTTGTTTGTATGTTCGTCATAAACTGGAATTCCGACTATTGGTTTTGACTTTCCTCCCATAATTTCACCCATTGTAGTATGAGAACCATTTACAACGACATATTTACACAAATTTAGAATTGTGTCTTTTTCTTGTTCGGAAAGAAAACCAATATCAATCTGTATCCAATCAATTTTTTTATCTAAAGCTTCTTTTACAGAATATTTTTTTTTATCTTTTCCTAATACTGTATCTATGTTGGAGTCATTTCTTGCATGTGAGATTATTCTTTTTTCATTTTTCATTTCATCTTGATGAAATACTTCTTCATACCTTTGACCGGTTCCATCATTAGTTGATTTGTTTCCTGTTCTCATCCAATAACCAAACTCATTGTTTTGTACCAGTTCCTCAAGATCTGAAGTATTTTCTTTTTTGATTTGTTTACTATTTGTGAAATGTCCTACATAGACAATTTTTTCTTTTACTTCTTTGATAAAATTTAGATTATATTCACACATTGTATATGGAGGTGGTGAATCTGCCACAAGAATTTTTGATGCTTTGGCAATTTGTTTTGCAATAAAAATTAATGATGGATAAAGATATGATCTTGTATTGTATAGTTTTGGTCTAAACTGATTTGTTACGAACAAACTAGGTATGTTTCTATTTTTTGCTAGGATATTTGAACCCATATCACCGTCGTTAATTACAAGATCAAATTTTTCTTTATTGTAGAGTTTTCTTTCTTCTTTCAAATAATTTATAATTTGTCTAACTAGTGACGGGTTTTTCGAGATTGGCAATAATATGTTCATTAATGATTTTGAAATACTAGGACCAAACTTTCCATCAATTGGAGTTGGCATTAAAATTTCATGAATTTTTTCTTTTTGGTCAGGGAATTTTTTTAATAATTTTTCATAAACATGATCCTTGCTAGAAAAATGAACTTCAAATTTTTCTTTGATGTGTTCTCCTAGAATGTCGTTTAGTTTCATCATTCGAGAATAATGACCGCTGCCCCATGGATAGATGAATTCTCCTATTTTGAGCACAATATCAAACCAAATATGCTGTTTAAATTCTCAATGATTTTCAAATGAATCTAAAATATCATGAACATTGTTGGGGCCTATCTGAATATTGATATTTTTTTTTGATTTTAGTGCAGATTCAACTTCTTTTTTTGAAAAAGAAGGAATTTCACTAGTAGAGATTGTGACCATTTTTTCTAATTTCTTGATATTTCTTTCAAGGCCTATCTCTTTAGCTTCAATAAACAAGTTAGAATCAACTCCAGTAAGTGGTAAAATTGGAATTTTCTTTTTTCCAAATATCATCTTTAATGAATTATCAATAAAATCTGAAGAATGAATCACTGGAGATAATGCCAATGACACACGGTTGTTAGAATATTGTAATAATATTTCTAATATTGAATTTACATAAATCAAATAATTTTTAATTCCATTTGGACTGATTTTGAGTTGCAAAAATTCAAGTTTAATTTTGTCTTGTACTAATCGTGGAATAATTTGATTAATAATTTTTGCAAGATTCATTAATTCAGATTTTTGTCTATAACAAACTATTATCTTTACATCGTAACCCTGCTTAATTGTTTCAAAACAAGAGACAGCTGAAATTTCATCATATACTGCACATATGGTTTTTTGATTTTGTGATTGATATGGTATGCCACCTTTACCATCGTCTGAAAATATGCAGATGTATGCATTATTTTTTGTAAGATACGTATACAATAATTTGTCATAATTTTCATCTGTTCCTGGATAGGCTCCCAATTTTACTTTTTTTTCAATTATGTTTGATGTTGCTGCAATTTCAACATCCTTAACTACAAATCCTTTTGAAATCCCTTCTACTTTTACAAGAAATTTTTCTCCTTTTAAGAGTAAATTACCGCCAATAGATGTGATTTCAGAAATAATGTTTTGAAAATCATTTTTAATTTTTTTTACTATAGCTATTTTTTCAATTCCAAAAAGTAAATTTATTGCAGATGATGCAAACACAGGATCATTCGCATGAACAAGAATTATGTCTCCATCGCGTTTAACAGACTTGAATTTCTGATTTTTTATCTTAAGAATTTTTTTAATATTTGAAATCAGTTGTGGAATTTTATTTTTTGAAAATACAGTTGGGAAAACTACAACATATGATATTTCATCCATATTTTCTATTTTAAATTCTACTTGTTTATAATCTAGGATAATAATTCAGGTAATCAATATAAAACAAATAATCTAGGTGAAAATGTGACAAAATTCATACAGGAACAAATAGATGAATTAAATTCAAAAATTAAAACTACACAAGAGGCATTAGAATGGGTCTCAGAAAATATTCATCCAAAAGTGGCAAAGGCATCAAGTTTTGGAGCTGAAGATACAGTAGTTATGGATATCATGCTAAAAATTAATCCAAAATTTCGATTTTTTACTCTTGATACAGGACGATTACCACAAGAAACCTATGACATTATAGACATTGTTAGTAAAAAATATAATATTTCTATTGAAGTGTTATTTCCAGATACAAAGGAAGTCGAATATATGGTTCGCGATAAAGGAGTGAACCTATTCTATGAAAATATTGAAAATAGAAAACTCTGCTGTGAAATTCGTAAGGTGCATCCAATGAACAAAATGTTGAGTACTTTAGATGGTTGGATTACTGGTTTAAGACGCGATCAAACCACAAACAGAACGAACGTGACAATGTTCCAATTAGATCATGGGCATGGGGGAATTTTAAAAATAAATCCTATAATTAATTGGACTTGGGATCAGATTCAGGAATATATTAAAAAAAATAATTTACCGTACAACAGTCTACTTGACAAAGGATTTCCAAGTATTGGCTGTGAGCCATGTACTAGAGCAATTAAACCTGGAGAAGATATTCGGGCAGGAAGATGGTGGTGGGAACAAGAAGAAAATAAAGAGTGTGGCCTTCATATAGACCCCTGATGGTGGATTTATCATGTCAGAAAACAATTCAATCAAACCACATGGTGGAGTATTGGTAAACAGAATTACAAAAATTGATCCTTCAGGATTATTCTCAATTACAATTAGTGAAGACGTCGCAAATGATGTTGAAAATATTGCAGATGGAATTTTTAGTCCTTTGGAAGGATTTCTAGGTAAAGAAGACTTTGAAAGTGTCGTTTCTCGTGGAAGGTTGTCCAATGATTTAGCTTGGACTATTCCAATTGTACTTGATGTTGACGAAGAAACTGCAACCAAAATGAAAGAGGCAAAAGATGTTCTATTAAAAAATCCAGATGGCATTGGAGTTGCAGTGTTACACGTAGATGAGACATATTCTTTTGACAAAGAAAAAGTAGCTCAAGGAATCTATGGAACTAATGATTTAACACATCCAGGAGTTGCATATACAATGTCAATGAAAGATCTCTTGGTTAGCGGAAAAATTGATTATATCCAAAGACCAAATGCTACGGAAATTAGAAAAAACAGATTAACCCCAATTCAAACACGCGAAGCGTTTACAAAAGCAGGATGGAAAATCATTTGTGCATTTCAAACCAGAAACCCGCCTCATGTAGCACATGAAATGTTACAAAAAACATCAATTACAACCCGTGACGGCGTATTTGTAAATCCAGTAATTGGAAAGAAAAAATCTGGCGATTTTGTAGACGAAGTCATTGTAAAATGCTATGAAACCATGATAAAATTATACTATCCTGAAAATAGGTGCCAACTAGGAACATTACATACTCAAATGAAGTATGCAGGTCCAAAAGAAGCAATACATCATGCAATTATGAGACAAAACTATGGCTGTACCCATATCATAATTGGACGTGATCATGCAGGTGTTGGAAAATTTTATGATCCAATGGCAGCACAAAAAATCTTTGATGATTATCCGGAGTTAGAAATCTCTCCAGTATTCTTCCCCCCATTCTTCTATTGTAGAAAATGTCTTACATACACTACTCCAAAGGCATGTCCACATGATAATGATGTTAAAGAGCAAATTAGTGGAACAGCATTAAGAGAAATGATTCAAAATGGTCAGGCGCCATCAGAATTTATTCTAAGATCAGAAGTTGCAAAAGTAATTTTGGATCATCCAAAACCATTTGTTGATTAGATTTTTATTTAATCAAATTTGTCCTATCTTGTGAAATATTTCTTTGTTATAGTTTTATTCTTAGTATTTTTTGTATCGCCAGCGTTTGCTCAAGAGCAAAAAAATCCGTCACTAATCATTGACACGTTAGAAATCCCTTCAGGTGAATTTAACACAGTATTACGAGAATCACCAATAAGAGTTTTAGATGACGTTCATGCTGTTAGTTGGCAAGTAACTATCGATAACAATCTACTTTATGCAAATCCAGATGGAAATGCAGTTCTTAGATTATATGATCAAGAGACACGTGATGAATTTATTGAAGTTGGGATGGGACCAGAACCTGACAATAAATTTTGGGTAGCTGTTCAAACTCCAAAAGAAGGATATATTGTCGTTCATAGCGATTTAGACAGAGGATGGTATCCACAAGCAAAATCTATCGTATCTTATACTGACAGAGCAGGACTAACTGTGAATAATGGCGCAAGAATTGTAGTTACAAATCTGGATATTGGTCAATTTGCAGTTCACTCATATTCTGTTCATGGAATGGCAGGCTCTACGGATCCACCTGCAGTAAGTTCTGGTAGCATGATAATAGAATTTTTGTCAGGTGATCCGGCCAAGAATGTGTTCGCATTATATCCATTTGCTATGGCAGCAGGTGTGGGAGCAATTGTTGGAATATTGTTTCTAACTAAGAAGCGTTCTTGAAAATATTTCTAGTAAATTACTCATAAATTGATAGTGGAATATTTGATTCAGTATTGATTTTAACTTTCATTCCATTTTTTAGAGAATCAAACTCATTCTCTGATATAATTAAAACAGGAATATTTGCTAAAGCACAACCTGTTGCAACAGTAAGATCAGCTTTTTTACAAACCATTGCAAGTGGTGCAGAATCATTTGATTTTATTGAATAAATTGTATATGCTCCAACACTACTTCCTATACCTGACGGAAAAACTAGGATGGTATTTGCAATTGATTTTTTAAACAAGTCATGATTCTTGTCGCTTATTATTCCTGTTTTTTTATCTACAGTACCTAAAAAATTAATTGGATCATTTGATTTTTGTACAATTCCGTTTATTTTTCCATGAACAAGAATTTTCATCATCCTGTTTCCTCTTCGATTATTCTTGATAATGATTTCAAATTAATATCTACACCATTAGAATTTTTTAAATAAAATGCACCCTTGATACTATTTGTAGTGACTACATCAACACTGTCTTTGTTGATCAGTGGTGTTAAACACGTACAACAATCTGATAGTATCTCACATCCTGCACGTTCTAATTCATTTGTATATCCAATTTTTCTTGCTTGTTCCTTTACAGTTCTTGGAGTAAATACCATACACCTTTTTTTAAAGGAACGTCCTTTGAGCTTGTTTGCAAGATCTGAAATTTCATCTAAGCCTAATTGGGGACTTCCTAAAGTAATAATGTCGCCTTTCTCTGCCGTATTTAGCTCATCATATACATTTTGAACTTCTTTTTCGTCAAAATCTATCTTTTCTATTCCAGGCTCGTCTTTATCAAATAGGAATTTGGCACAAGTTCCAGATGTTCCCATGCCTCCGCACATTGCTTTGCATTGGCGTTTGTCCATTTCTTCCAATCCTGATATGTTAACAGACGTATCACCCATTTTTCCTGCAAAAAATCCTAACATTCCATACGTTAATTCCGTTGGATCATTAATTTTCATTCTAATTGATAGGTTAGGAGAATCATCTTTACGCAATGATGAATATGGGCTTTTACCCGTAATCGCACTCGCAAGTGCACTAAATGCACTTTCTTTGTTTGTTTTTAGATTGTCATATGAATTTGCATGGATTGCGGCATTGCTTTCTGCAAATGCAACCTGAGTATTTTTTTTTGGTATGTTAAATATTTCATAAGGTATGCATGAGAATGATGGAGTTACACCAATTGCTTCATAAGAATTTTTAATTGAAAGTTGTTTTAAAACAAAATTTTTATCTAAATTATAATTTGAAACATTATCAATGTCAAATCCCATTGGATTCAAAGTTGTCTTTACTTTAACTCTTGCATCTTTACTAATGCTTGATAGAAATTCTTCACCCGCATCACCAATTGTATTATAATTAACTCCTGATAGATGAGCCCACTCTATTGAGATTAATTTGTCAGCATCTGTTGCTTCACCTGTTGCAACTAAAATTCTATACGCCATTTGCATAATTTCCCCTTGTTCACCTTTTAATGCAGATTCTTCATCTCTAGTTAATTGCAACGAAGTGAGTAATCTACTACAGATATAATACTTGTACGTCTGTTCTAATTAATCATGGAGAAAATTCTCAAAGGAATGACAGATACTATGAATTCTGTAAAACCGCCTAGGATGACTGCTTTACGTGAACTTCATGAGGTTGAAACAGGGGGTCCATTTAGTATACTGATAGGAACTATTCTTTCTGCTAGAACTAAAGATGAGAGCACAACCAAAGTTTGCAAAGTATTATTTTCAAAATACAAAAATGCAAAATCATTGGCCAATGCTAAAGTAAAAGATATTGAAAAAATCATCAAATCAATTGGATTCTATCACGTGAAATCAAAAAGAATCATAGAGGTAGCCAAAATTATTGACTCAAAATATAAGGGAATTGTGCCTGATGACTTGGAAACATTGATAAAATTACCCGGTGTTGGGAGAAAAACTGCAAATTGCGTATTGGTATATGCTTTTGAAAAACCTGCCATTCCTGTAGATATTCATGTTCATAGAATATCAAATAGATTGGGGTTAGTTGAAACAAAAAACCCTGAAGATACAGAACAAGAATTAATGAAAAAAATCCCAAAGAAATTTTGGATTGATATTAATGATACGTTTGTGATGTATGGCCAAAACATCTGTAAACCAATTTCTCCAATGTGTGATGTATGTAAAATTAAAAGAAATTGTAAATATTACAAGCTGCTAAAATCTTAGAGAAATGTAAAAACAAAGAAACAAGATTACGTTAAAAAAATTAATCTTATCCTACAATAATTTCCATTTAACAGAGGGACTATCTACACTACCGACGGTGACTCCTTGGTTTGCATTTAACAATTATCTTGTAAACATATCAGTTGATCTTCCATTTCTGTCTGTATCATCACTTAAACAAACATGATCAAGTATTATTGAAATAGTCATTGCTAAATATATTTGAATTAAAAACTGAAGTTACATTGTTTACATCAACATGGATGAATTATTTAGAATGGAAATAACCAAGTCATAACATTTTTTCATTTGATAATGGAAAAAAATATTGTGTGTTAAACTAGATCACTATGGAGACTACATCTAATGTATTTGTTGATTCAATTGGTGATTTAACAATACGGATGAAACTATGATTTGTTTTGATTAAAATAATAATGAATTTTTGAAAATAACACTCTTTATTTTCCTATTTTGTTAGAAACTAATTAAGGAAATATTTTTCAAGTAACTTTAATTGAAAATTCAAAAATTGTCACGAAATTTTTTAATCTTGGGAATTTTATTGCTACTAGCACTATATTTAATGAAAATGATCGTTATGCAGATATTTCACACCCAAATTATGAATTTAGAATTCTAATTACCATGTTAAACTGTTCAGATAACTGTTGATTTTATCTTTTTGTATTTGGTGTAAGTTCCAATGAATACTATTCATGACCTAAAAACTATACGAGAATAATAACTTATGATTTTCCAAATCTCTCTATATGGGATATATCATATTTCCAGGCAATGACTTGCCTGAACTAAATTTATCTATGCTGATATTCACAATAATAATTCAGATAAAGGGAGAAACTGTAATTTTACACCAATAATTTGTTCAAATTACTACAAATAAATTAATTTGAAAACATAACCTAGGCATAAAATTATTCATAAATTAATATTCATTTGTTTATGGATATGGTTGAAGTATAACATGGGCCAAAAAAATCCACAAGTATCAATTATTGTTCCTACCTATAATGAATCTCAAAATATTGTTGAAATTTTAAAATCCATTCATGAAAATATCCCAAAAGGAATCTATACTGAAACAATTGTTGTCGATGACAATTCTCCAGATGGCACTGGAAAAATTGTTGAAGAATATATTTCAAATTTCTTAAAAATCGCAGAAAATACTATCAACATTATTCACAGAAAAGCAAAGAATGGTCTTTCTTCTGCAATACTTAATGGAATTCAAAATGCAAAAGGTGATACAATAATTGTAATGGATTCAGATTTTTCACATCCGCCACATATAATTCCAAAAATGATTGAAGCTTTCAAACAGTATCAATGTGATCTGGTTATTGCATCAAGATACATTTCTGGTGGTAATATTCAAGGTTGGACGACAAAAAGAAAACTTATGAGTAAAGTTGCAACTCTAATTGCTAAAAAAGGTTTAAACGTAAAAATTAAAGATCCAATGTCTGGATTCTTTGCATTTAAAAAAAACATTATCAAAGAATTACATTTTGATGCGTTAGGATACAAATTTTTATTAGAACTTCTTGTAAAAACTAAAGAAATTAATGTTAAAGAAATCCCGTATACTTTTGAAAATAGAAAATTCGGTTCAAGTAAATTGGACGGTTATACTATAATTAATTATTTCAAATCTGTGTGGAAATTGTACAAAAATGGAAAAACAAAAATAATAACTGAGAAACGTAATTCTGTACACTTTCTTTCAAAAGCTGCTAGATTTTTTACGGTAGGTCTCTCTGGATTCGGCGTAAACTATATCATATCTATGCTCTTCACGTTTGGATTAACTGATTTTTGGTACATCCATGCAAATATTTTTGGAATAATAGCATCAATTTCGACGAATTTTATGTTAAATAAAATATGGACCTTTGAGGATAAAGATTTTTCGCGTAAGAGAACACTGACACAATATGGAAAATTCAGTTTGTTCAGTTCTTTAGGCGCGTTAGTTCAGCTTGGAATGGTATTTTGGTTAGTTGATTCTCATAATGTGGCATATCCAGTTGCTTTGATACTGGCAATTTCTACAGCAGCATTTAGCAATTTCATTTTAAACAAAAGACTAACGTTTAAAGAAAAACTTTGGAATTAACGTCTATCATATACAATCTATCACCACTAGAACGTTATTTGGTTTAGTTTCAGTAATTCCTGATACAGTAACTTATGCAATTGTCTGATTGATAGTATTTCTCAAGGATCTCAATTTATCACTAGTCCTGAAGATAAAATAGTTTGTATTCCTACGTTTATTGTATAATCAACTGGCGGCGGATAATTTTTCAAATTTTTAAATTTATGGTTTTATGTTTATTTTTAAAAAATTAAAACAAAAAGAAGAACTATTCGTCCTAATCAGTCTACTCAAAGGTAGAAGTAGAGGATTGTGACGAAAGTCCTGTTGAAGATGGTACAGATGGGAATTTATCTCCTATCTGCTGCTCAGCTACTGCGGATGCTTCTTGAAGAATCTTTTCGGTTTCTTCGCTTGAAACATCAGACTCCATACTAAATGAGTCTCCTGCAAGTGAATCCATCATCAATCCATTAAGTGTCTGAGTCATACTGTTCAATTCTGAATCAGCTTCTGGCATGAATCTTCCTAACGATGACTTCAATCCCTTCATTGTAGACATTGCTGGTCCGATTGCTACCATAGCATCACCAAGATCATGAATAGTTGTCAGTCTTAATTGGACTTGCTCTAATGACATTCTTGCGTTGCCGAGCATCTTTGTAACTTTACGAATTTCAGCTAATTCGTTGGACAAAACTCTACTTGTGCTAGTATCATGTTGTTGCATTGCGGTTACCACTCGTTGAAAGAGTTGCGCATCTCTTTCGTGCAGTTTACCTAACATAGAGTCCATTTTTGAGATTTGGACTTGTAGTTTATTTACTGCAGTTTGAATTCGTGGTTTTAATGCACCTTGAGGCTTTACTGCATCACGTAGTTTACCAGTTACGCTTTGGGTCTCTTGTCGAGCCCAAGTGCTATCGAAGTTTGGCATGACAAGGAATTTAGAAATTCAGTCTTAATCGACGGTGTAAATTTAGATCAGCTTTCGACTAAATTTAGCTAACAAACATTACCTTTTGTCTTTTGTATCATTTGTGGCTAAAATTGTAGTTTTTGATTCAGGTCTAGGCTCATTATCAATAATTAAGGCTATTCAAAAAATCTCGAAGTCAGAAATAATTTACTTTGCAGACCAGGAGAATTTCCCCTATGGACAAAAGTCTCAGGCTCAACTTTCTAGAGTAATTAAAAATTCTATAAAAATTCTCGACAAAGAATTTTCTCCTAATCTCATAGTCATTGCATCAAATACACCTAGTCTAATGCTAAATTTGACATCAAAAAAAATAATTGATGTAAAACCCCCACTAAAAGAAGCTCTAAAAAAATCCAAAACAAAACAAGTTGGAATATTGGCAACTAAGAGTGCAATTAACAGTAAGGGTTTAGTTCAATATATCAAAGAAAATAGCTTTCCAAAAAAGTTTCAAATTTTTAAAATTAATGGGTCAGATTTAGTTGATTTAGTTGAATCTGGCAAATTTATTTCAAATAAAAAATATTGCAATAAAATTATTAAAAAAACATTAAAACAAATACTGACTCAACATAATATTGATACGATTACCTTATCTAGTACACATTTGCCCTTTTTGAAATCATTATTAAAAAAACAATTTCCAAAAATTGATTTCATTGATCCATCAGATCTAGTTGCAAAAAAGATTTTATTAATGACACAAAATAATCAATCTAAAAAAAATTCATTAAAGATTTTTGCTACAGGAGATTCCCAAAAATTTAAATTAAAATTAAATAAAATAGGAATTAAAAACAAAGTTAGTTTTTTTCTTTTTTAGCTTTTCTATAACCATGACTAAATTTTTTATCATATAGTTTTGAATATTCATATGTTTTAGGATCTATCACATCACTAATTATTATAATTGCAGTACGAGTAATTTTTTTCTCTTTAATCTTTTCAGCAATGTTTTCTAATGTGCCTTTGATAATTTTTTGATCAGGCCAGCTTGCCTTATAAACAACCGCAACTGGTGTGGATTTTTTGTACCCTCCTTCTATCGCTTCTGTAACTAATTTGGAAATTAATTGTATGCTAAGATAGAAAATTAATGTTGCTTTGTGTTTCGCAAGCTCTGAAATTTTCTCACGTTTTGGGACTTTGGTTCTTGATTCACCTCTTGTAATAATAATTGTTTGAGTCACTCCAGGAAGTGTTAATTGCATCCCGAGTGCAGCTGCTGAGGCTAAAAATGCAGTAACTCCAGGAATTACAGTAGATTTAATTCCTTTTTTTTTAAGATTATCAATTTGTTCTTTGATTGCACCATAAATTGATGGATCTCCGTCATGTAATCTGACAACTAGTTTGTCTTTTTTTGCATTTTTATACAACAATTCAAAAATTTCTTCTCTAACTAATTTAGCAGCATCATGTAGCTTCCCTTTTTTACATAGTTTTAAAATAGGATCAGGAATTAAGGATCCAGAATATACGACAACATCTGCTTTTTGAATCAGTTTTTTAGCTTTAACAGTAATTAATTCAGGATCACCCGGACCGCAGCCGACAAAAAATACTTCAGACACGTTTTACCACCAGGATTGAAAAATATTTTGTTGTTAATGATGAATTATTTACTTCACCTAATGTCATTTTTCTAATGATTTCATTTTCTGTTCCAAGATCTTGTCCAATTGCAAAGATAGAATTATCTGGAAATCCAGATTCTTTGAGAACCTCAATAACCTTGTCAAAATATCTCCCATCTTTTAAAAAAATCATTGATTCAGAATGTTTTGCGATTTCTTTTACACTTGATAAATCATAACAAGATGGAATGATGGCAACTTTTTCTGCACCTTCAGCTACACTTACACCAACTTTAGCTGCAAATGTAAACATAGAAACGATTCCAGGAATTACATTGATGTTCATATCAGGATAATTTTCTTTAAGATCTTTGTGCATGTAGATCCAAGTACTATACAAGAAAGGATCACCTACAGTAAGGTAAACCACGTTTTTTCCAGTTAATACTGTTTCAGCCATTATTTTGGAGTTTTTCTTCCATGACGCTTTAAGAATGTCTTTGTCTTTAGTCATTGGAAAAATTAGTTTTATAATTTCTTGATTTTTTGATTTGTCAATTATTGGCGAGACTATTGTAAATGCAATACTAGGTCTAGATTCGTTAGAAGCGGGACACATTATGATATCTGCATTTTGAATTGCTTTTACAGCCTTGATTGTAAGTAGATCAACATCTCCAGGACCGACCCCTATTCCAACTAATCCTGGCATAAAATGTATGATTTTCTTCCTAATTAAAAATCTAGATTAAATCTTGGTTGCAGAAATGATGGTTACAGGATTTCTAGCAAGCATCATGGTCCCAGTACTGGTTTTTCTACTCTTCGATATGGTAACTTGAGTAATATCTACAGATTCGAACTGTAATTTTTCTAATACTTGTAACACGGAATACAGTGTTTCAATCAATATGATGCCAACTACAATTCTGCCACCCGATTTTAGTTTGTTTTCACAGAGTTCAACTATTTCCTTGGTATCTTCTCCTGTGCCGCCAATGAATATGGTATCAGCTCTTTCAAGCTCATGAATTTTTTCTTTGGCATTTCCATAAATTACTGAAATGTTAGTTAAACTAAATTTTTCAATATTTTTTTTAGTCAATTCTATAGCGTTTTCATCGTAATCAACTGCTAAAACTTTTCCAGATGATTCTATTTGAAATGCAACTTCGATAGAGATGGATCCACTACCACATCCAATATCATAAACAATTTGTCCAGGTTTTAGTCTGGCTTTACTTACTTGAACAACTCTAACTTCCTCTTTAGTAATGGGAACTTTTTCTGCCCTCTCAAATTGATTATCAGGAATACCGGGTGTTTTAAATTTCCACATTTACTATTACCATTTAATTTTTAGACTAGATATTAATTCCATTGGTGGTGCTACCTAAATGAGTCAATGTATAACTTACAATCCATGAAAACAAGTATAAGAAAACATAACTTCCAATAGCTTGTGTGACAATTTTCTTCCTATCTGATGATGGCAATTGCATTTTCATTCCTTTAGCAACTATAACGGTTCCAAAAAATATTATCATCATAAATCCTATTGATGCCCATCTTCTTTCTTCACCCTCTATACCTTCAAAGATGAAAGTTGCTGTCGTTCCTGCTATTACAGCTAAAGCAACACGCATCCAAAATAACTTGTTTAATTTCCTATCTTTTTCACTTTTCTCAGCAATACTGACTGGTGGTTCTCCTGATGGGGTATCTGGGACAGATTCAGACTTTTCTGTTTCTGGTGTATCGATAGGAACATTTTCTACTTTTTCATTTTTAGATTCATTAGAGTCTACTATGGGTTCAGATTTTTTCTTTTTGAATTTTGCCAAGTAATTTTCTAGCGTGTCTCAAGCAAACCATGTTTAATATCTTTGGTCAAATCTTGAGTTTCTCAAAGCAAGAGTATAATTTTAGACTAGAAACAGGTTAGTTATGGCACTATCAGGGATAGAATTACGATATTTAGTTGATACAATTACAGAACAAGTTCAAGGATACTATATCAGCAACATTTATGGAATTACTAAAGATAGTATTCTTTTCAAACTTCACCATACAGAAAAAAGTGATCTTTTTATGATGATTTCGACGTCGGGTGTATGGTTAACCGCGGTAAAAATTGATCAAATGGAACCAAACAGGCTACTTAAACGATTACGAAGTGATCTACTCAGATTAAAATTAAAAAAAATTGAACAAATTGGTGCAGAGAGAATAGCATATTTTACTTTTGAAGGATTTGGAAAAGAATTAATTTTAGTAGGAGAATTTTTTGGAGATGGAAACATCTTACTTTGTAACAACGAAATGAAAATTCTTGCATTACAGCATTCAATAGATGTTAGACATAGAAAACTAAGCGTAGGTTTGAAATATGCTCAACCTCCTGTTAGCGGGTTAGATATTTTTAATTTGAAAGAGTCAGACTTTGATGAACTCAAAATAACAGATTTAGTTGCTGCAAAATGGTTTGGAAGAACTTTGGGTTTACCAAAAAAATACGTTGAAGCTGTTTTTGAAATTGCAGAAATTGATGGAAAAAGAATTGGAAATTTGTTATCTGATGATGAAATAAAGAAAATTTTTGAAACAGTCAAGAAAATTGTTTCAGACGTGGTATCTGGAAATCATGATGCCGTAATAGTTAGAAATGAAAAAACAGAAGTCCTTCCTCTTAAATTAGGTCAGTTAAAAGGAGAGATAACGCAAGCTAATAGTTTCATTGAAGGACTAGATACTGTTTTTACCGAAAGTATTATAGAAAAAGGAAAATCAGTACAATCAAGTAGTTCAGATAAGAAAATTAAAGAATTACAAACACAAATCTCTGAACAAGAAAAAGCTATTGAAACTGTAAAAGAAAGATCAAAAAACATAACAAATGTTGCGAATTCTCTTTTTGAAATGGTGTCAAAAGGAATAATATCAATTGAAGATAGTTTAGCACAAGAAATTTTAGCAAATAACAACGCAAAATTAATCAGCGAAAAAGGAATTTCTTTAATTGTAGTTCAAGATGAAAAAATAAAGATAAACACCAAATCTCCACTTCAATCAACTGCCTCAGTACTATTCAATGAAGCAAAAAAACAATCAGGTGCAATCTCTTCTATACAATCAATAAAAGAAAAAACAGAAAAAAAATTAGAGAAATTCCAAAGTAAAACAGAATCCGAAAAAGATCTTTTTGTAGTTACAGAAATCAGAAAGAAAAGTTGGTATGAAAGATACAGATGGTTCTTTACCACTGATGGTTATCTTACCGTAGGTGGAAGAGATGCTGCATCAAACTCGGCTGTAGTGAGAAAACATTTAGTAAAAAATGATAAAATATTTCATGGTGATATTTTTGGTTCACCATTTTTTATTTTGAAAGATGCTGAACATGCACCTGATACAAGTATGAATGAAATCGCACATGCGACTGTATGCTTTAGCAGAGCTTGGAGGGAAGGATTGTATGGTGTAAGTGCCTATTGGATTCATCCTGATCAAGTAAAAAAATCTGCACCAAGTGGGGAATTTTTGCCTAAAGGATCATTTACTATTGAAGGACAAAGGAATTTTATCAAATCTGAAACTCTTAGACTAGCTGTGGGTATCATTAAACAAGATGACGATTATGTTCTAACATGCGGTCCTCCTGAATCAATTAAAAAATATTCTACATTGTATGCAATTATCGAACCACATGGTTCAGAAATGGCCGAAACTGCAAAAAAAATTAGAATTGAATTTTCTAAATTAGAAGAACAAATTGTAAAAAACATTTCTATAGATGATTATGTACGTGCATTACCGGCTGGAAAAAGTAAAATCATCAAAGTTGAGTATGGCGATGCAACTGCACTTCCTCTGTAAATATCATATATTTTTTGATAACCCAATTACACATTGTAACATTTTTTAAAATCTGAGTTCACGGGTAAGATATTGATTGAATAACTTCAGAATCAAGTTCTGAAATGCTAATTCTTTTTTGTTCCATACTATCTCTCATACGAATTGTTACAGTTTCATCCTCTAGTGTTTGATGATCAACTGTAATTGCAAAGGGTGATCCAATTTCGTCTAATCTTCTATATCGTCTTCCAATTGCTCCAGAATGATCTAAAAATGCATCACATTTCCTTTTTAGTTGAAGATAAATCTCGTCTGTTTTTTCTTTCAATCCATCTTTTTTGACTAGAGACAGAATTCCAATATGAACAGGAGACAAGTATGGTTTTAAGGCTAAAATTATTCTTTTATGCTCTTTGTCATCTTTCAAACTATGCTCTAGTATTGTGTACAGACTTCTGTCAATTCCCATGGAAATTTCAAATATGTGAGGCAAAACTTTGTCATCACCATCCATTATCTCAAATTTCTGCTTGCTTTTTGTTGCGTGACTGGTCAAGTCATAGTCAGATCTATAGTTACATGCAACTAGTTCTAACCATCCAATTGTAGTCTCTACTTCAAAATCAAATGCAACTTCCGCATAGAACGCCTTTTCTTTATCTCCTAATTTCCTGAATCTGCTTTTTGTAATATCAATTCCTGTTTTTTCATAAAATTCAGTTAAAATTCCTAAATAGTATGCTACAAGCTTGTTAGGAACTATCCCTGTTTCTACTGCTTCTTTACATGTCATAGGCATGAGATCTCCATCTGTCTGTATTCTTATTATGACATTTTGAATTTCTGAAAACTTTTCTATTTCTGATAGTTTGTTTGGATTACAAAATACTTCAATTTCTGCTTGATAAAACTCTCTTAGACGTAGTAGACTCTGTCTTGGGGCAATTTCATTTCTAAAACTTTTTCCGACTTGTGCTATTCCTAAAGGAAGCTTGCCTCTCATAGTTTTGTACAATCTGGGAAAATCTACAAAAATTGATTGACAAGTCTCAGGTCTTAGATATGCATCTTCCTCTTCAGGACCAATGCCG
>CAJQMY010000052.1 GCA_905479565.1 uncultured Candidatus Nitrosopumilus sp. | reverse complement strand
GGCAGAGTCCGTCTTTGATTTTACTTTTTACCACCAATTTTTCTATATCAGAAGTAATATTGACAAATCCTCTTCTGGTTGCAATTTGAAATAAGAGATATTCAGTTAAAAATTTCATATTTTTTTAAATTAATTTCACCAATTAGAATCCTAAGACAGGCTCAGAACTCAAGATCCTCATCATCAATCAAAGGGATATGTACATCACTGCCCGCAAGGCATATTTCAAGCGTATTCCTATTGAGTCTTTCAAGAAGCTTGATAAATGGCTAATAGTTTAGTCATTCAAAATGGTTACGATAGACACTCCAGCATCATTGGAAAGTTTCAGAAGATTTGTCATTTCTAGTACATGTCAATCATATGCACCTAGAAGTTATTTGGATGACTTTGAAGTATTTGCAGAAAGAGAAGACAGTCAAGGAGCAATTTATGTTGAAGCAGCTGATAAAGTTACTCTTAAAAAAATTAGGGATATAACATTTGTAAATGGAAGAGATGTTTTAGGAATTATTTATAATTCAAAAAGTGGAAATACATCTCTAAAATGGAGGCAACTAAAAAGGAACAACGGTAAGGTGAGTGGTGAAGCTTCTTCAAATTCTCTTACAAATTTAGCTGAATCAGGTGTTCTTACTATAGATTGGGTTGAAAATTATCTGAAGAAAAAATCTGAAGAAGCGACAAGCTAAACTTCTTTGTATTTGTGAATTAGAATAATATAATGATTATAAAAACAATAGATGATAATTCAATTTCTGTAATTGCAGAAGATTCTGAAGATCTTTTGAATTTACGCCGTATAATTAAAGAAAATGATAAAGTGATTGGAGATACAACACGGGTTCTAAAACAAGATAAAGATTATTCAAGACCAGATAAAGGAGAAAGAATCAAAGTTAGAATTGCATTAACAGTAGAAAAAATCTCTCTGGACGATGTGTTGGACAGACTAAGGGTTAGTGGTACAATTATTGAATCAAGTAATGAATCAGTACCACATGGTTCACATCATTCATTTATTTTAAAACTCAATGATGGAATTACTATTTCAAAGAAAAAATGGTCATCAATTGAAAAAAAACTTTTAGAATCAAGTAATAATCAGATGAGCTTTGTACTAGTTGCAATAGATACAAGTGATAGTGGAATTGCAAGATTAAGAGGCACACATTTAGAATTTATGCCAAATATTTATTCAGGCTCTGGTGGAAAAAGATACAAAACTAGTTTTAATATTGAGAAATTTTTTGATCAAGTACAGAAAGCAATATCAACTGTATTCAAAGAAGGAGATACAATAGTAATTTTTGGTCCGGGTGAAACAAAAAAAAGATTTGCGAATTTTATTGAAAAATCACAAAAACTCAAAAAATATAAAATTCAAGTAGTTGATGGAATTGATTCGGGTGGAGAAGATGGAATTTACATTTTTACAAAATCACAGACAATGCACAAAATAATGTCAGATAGTAAATTGGCTAAAGCTTCATCAATAATTAATGAAGTAATGGTTCTTGCAAACAAAAAAAGTAGGAAATTTACGATGGGGTATAATGAAACTTTTAACGCAAACCAAATGGGAGCAGTTGAATCACTAGTATTCTCGGATAAAATAATTCAAGAAAATGATGAACAGGAAATGATGAACTTTCTTAACGATCTTGAAGATAAAGGAGTAAAAATTTACAGTGTTGATGCATCCACAGATATTGGTTTGAGAGTAACAGGTTTAGGTGGAATAGTTTCTTTGTTACGATATGCAATTGAATCTTAGTTTGTAGATTCTATTAGCCAGTTTAGATAAGATTGGTTAACAGAAGCAACATTAATTTCAACTATTTCAGGAACATCATAGGGATGAGTTTCTTTAATCTTCTTTTTTAGAATGATTTTACTTTTTGTCATGGTTTTGAATATGGCTAAATATTCAGATGTATTTTCCACTTCATTTTTCCAAGAATAAACTGAAGAAATTTTAGAAATGTTAACACATGCTGCTATCTTATTTTTTACAAGATCATTCGCAATTTTAGAAATTGATTTTTTGTCAGGATACGTCGAGATAATTATCACAGGTTTCATAGTAACCGATAAATGTCCGTACTTTAAAAAAATTAACAATTAGTTTGGAACTTGATTTTATTACTCAGAATTCGATAATCTATGTCTTAATGGCATGGGTAGTTATTGTTGTAGTTGCAAAAGTTCTGAAATTAGAAAAATATGGTTTTGAAATAAAGGCATACAGCTTAGTGTACAAAAATAAGGGTGTCAATAATGCTTTAATCAAGTTACTAGGAAGAACAAGAAGGGGCATCAGAGTTTTTGCAGATGTAAGTGTTATTGCAGGTTTTATTATGATGGGATTTGCATTTTGGTTTTTGTTAAATAATATTTCAAACTTTTTTGTTGCACAATCAGAATTCTCAGAATTGACAGTACTCATTCCTGGAGTGACATTAACTTCTGCACCAGCTATTACATATTTTCTACTGTCAATCCCAATTGTACTAGTTGTTCATGAAGGAGCACATGGTATTGTGGCTGCACTAGAAAAAATAAAAATAAAGACAGGAGGTTTTGCAATTTTTATTGCAATGTTTGCAGGATTTGTAGAGCCAGATGAAGAAGAATTTGAAAAAGCAA
>CAJQMY010000051.1 GCA_905479565.1 uncultured Candidatus Nitrosopumilus sp. | reverse complement strand
AATAGTTTGCAGTTCTGATTCTTTTTGACCAACTCTGATCTTCTTTGAGCAGATTTCAAACATCTCATCAATGATCCTTGATGCCTTTTTGAGAATCTTTATCTCTCCTTCATCTTTGATCATACGTGCATTGTGAAACGGTTCAGTTGAAGATTTTATTTTTGGAATCGATTTTTTTAATGACATCATCATAGAATAATTTTGACAGTCAGTGCAAACCCGGTCTTTCTTGATCTTTTTGATGACTGAGGTTATCAGACCTTCTCCACGTTCTGCTGTAATCACGTCGCAATCAACAGATTCTTCCTTTGCCCTTCCGACTTCAAGTTCGGGTGCAATTATAGTGGTTTTTCCATTTTTTTCGAGCAGTCCTATAGCCTCACCCCAAAATCCAGTCATGTAAAACATATTTTCAGGCTCAAATGTGACTAGTGTATCACAATCAATCTGCCGGGCATATTTGAGAAGATTCTTTCGGCGTTGTCTCATACAGAAACATCTTCAATTCTCAATTTATGTATGATGTAAAGTTTGTATAAGGAAAATTGAGTCAGATCGCAATGGCTGAAGAGAAAGCAGAAAAGAAAAAAGTAGTTGCATTACTCTCAGGAGGCCTAGATAGCCAACTTGCAGTTAGAATGATGCAAGAGCAAGGTTTTGACGTATCAGCTGTTGCAATTAAAACTCCTTTTTGTGATTTTGATTGTGGAAGAGGGTGCGGATTTGAAATTAGAGAAAGAGCAGATGATCTCAATGTGAATTTAAAAACAGTTTATCTCGGTGATGAATATATTGAGATGTTAAAACATCCGAAGCACGGAATTGGTGCAGGCTTTAACCCATGTGTTGATTGTAGGACCATGATGTTTGATGCAGCAAAAAAACACATGGATGAAATCGGTGCAGAATTTATTATTTCAGGAGAAGTATTAGGTCAACGTCCAATGAGCCAACATGCACCGTCATTACATATTATTGAAAATGAATCTAATTTAAAAGGAAAAATTGTTAGGCCATTATCTGCAGGATTATTACCACCATCAGATGCTGAAAAGGATGGTTTGATTAAAAGAGAAAATCTGGGGATGATTAAAGGAAGACAAAGAAAAATTCAAATGCAGATGGCTAAAGAATATGGAATTGAAAATCCACCAAATGCAGGCGGAGGTTGTCTGTTAACTGAACCACAATTTGGAATTAAAGCTAAAGATTTGTTTGATCATATAGAAACTCCAACAATTAATGAAATTGATTTGTTAAAAATTGGAAGACACTTTAGATTAGACGAAGAAACAAAATTTGTTGTTGGAAGAAACAAAGATGAAAATGAAATGATCAAGGCATTAGCATTGCCGGATGACATTTTACTTGAAGCCAAAGATTATGTTGGACCAGTTTCAATCTTACGTGGCAAGAATGCAAAATTACATGTAGAATTTGCATCAGCTGTAACTTTGAGATATTCAGATGCACCAAAAACTAAACGTAGTATTGTTTCTATTAAAAATAGAGATTCGATTGATGAGGTTAATTCTAGATGTGCAGAAGAACAGTCTTATCTTAAATTTAGAATGTAGGCGTGAAGTTTTTTAAAAATTACTTAAAACTAAGGAAGAGTTTTTGAATAAGTAGTTCTCATTTTCAACAAGGATGCAAAAACAAGAGAATTCCACATATCTAAAAGCAATAACGATTAGAGATATCAGTGATGTTCACTCTATCAAAGAAGATATCAAAAAAAACATGATTTTGATTCTAAGAGTTACACCATTAGCACAAAAAAATGTGGAACAACTTCGTAAAGTAGTTGAAGAATTGTATTCTATTGCAAAAGCAGAAGATGCTGAAATTGCAAGATTAGGTGAAGAGAGAATCATAATTGCTCCATCTAGTATAAAGATCTGGAAACCAGAATATGATCTAAAATAATTTTATTGCTTCCTGAACTTGTGGATAATGTGCAGGTAGCTTATACATTCGTCTAATATTCATTGCAAGATTTTCCGATTTTGAACGTTCTCCGTGATTAACCAATACACGACGAAGTTTTGGTCTTAATCTTTGTACAAATGACATTAATTGGTTATAATCACTGTGTCCACTAAAACCATCTAATTTTTCAACACCACAGTTAATTGAAACAACTTCAACTTTTCCTTCTTTACCTAACATCGTTGCTTGTTTAGAACCATCAAGAATTCTTCTTCCCAAAGTTCCATTTACTTGATAAGAAACAAACAGTACTTTGTTCTTTTTATCAGGTGCAATGTTTTTGAAATATTCTAAAACAGGTCCACCTTCTAACATTCCAGATGTTGCTAATATAATACAGGGTGAATTATCTCGCATAGGTTCTTCTCTAGCATCAGCATGTTCAATGTTAGTAAAGTATTCAGAATCAAATGGATTATCATCTGTTTCTAATATTTTTTGTTTAAGTTCTCTTGCAAGATATTCAGGATAAGATTCATGAATTGCTGACGCTTCTGAGATCATTCCTTCTGTAAATACAGGTGCTTCAACCATTTCTCCTGATTTCATATAATGATCAATTACCATCATAATTTCCTGTGCACGGCCAACTGCAGGTATGGGAATCAAAACTTTGCCACCATCTGCTAATGTGTTGTTTACAGCATTGATGAAAGAAGACTCGACTTGTTGTCTAGTTGGTTGAACATCTTCTTTAAGACCATACGTACTTTCAATCAATAAAGTTTCAACTCTTGGAAAATTCCAACTAGCAGCTTCAAACAAAATGCTTTTTCCAAATTTAATGTCACCTGAATAAACAAAGTTATGATCACCATTTCCAATATGAAAATGACACAAAGCAGAGCCCAGAATATGGCCTGCATTTGCAAGAACTAGTTTAATGTCAGGAGAAATATCAGTTACAGTTCCATATGGTAAAGTGATTGTTTGTCTCATTACCTGCTTTACATCACGTTCAGCATAAATTGGAGTTCTACCTTGGGCAGCAGCTACTTTGATAGCATCTAATTGAATTAAATTCATCATTGGTAATGTAGGTTCGGTACAATAGATTGGGCCTTTGTATCCATATTTGCATAATGCGGGTAAGAATCCAGTATGATCCAAGTGTGCATGCCCAATAACTATAGCATCAAGTTCATCCAGTGTTATATTTAGAGAATCTAATCTTGGGAATGCATCCATTGGAGAACGTGCACCAGGATTAATCCCACAATCAACCAAGATCTTGCTTTCAGGAGTAGATAATAACATTGAAGAACGTCCTACTTGACCAAATCCGCCAAGAGTATGAAGTGATACTTCGGTTCTTTGAGATAATCGAGGTCTGAAAATTTCATCACCTACTTGTTTAAGCTGTTTACCTCTTTCAACAGAGGCTTGTTTTAGAGTTGCATTAATTGTTTGAATTGTACGCGAAGGGATTGTTGTAGCTTTTCTAACTCGTAATCTCCAACCTATCTTCTCAGTTACTTCTGCATGATTGAATTCTTTTGCATTTCTTTGTAACAACCAAGGTCTTTTTACTTCAACTGATACTTCACCTGTCGCTGTATCAAAAATAGTTCCTTGTAGATTAGCTTCTTTTGGGACACAATCTGCCAAAAATTTTCTTGCTTCAGCTTCTGGTTTTCTAATTGACTCATCAGTTCTAACGACAATTCTTTTTTTAATTATGTTAACAAGATTAGAAATTGTATCATTGTTCTCCATCAAATACCGTGGGGAATTTGTGTATAGAGCAATTCTTGGTCCTTCATATTCTATTTTTGTTACGCTGGCCTCCTTAGGTATACTTTGCAGTATAGTGGCCATTATATTTTGGCTAGTAGGAGGTAATTCTTTTTCTTGATATTTACGTTGCATTAAATCACTAAAGTTTGATAATGGCTTTCTTTTGCTCATTGGTTAATAGACGGAAACCATCCTTGTCCATAACTGCGATGTTAATTCCATCGCCTGTACCAATGTTTCTAGTTATTGCGGCTTTAACAGCTCTTAGAGCTACTTGTTTTGCTTCTTCAATTGAAAGATCTTCTTTGTATTCTTCTTCAAGTAAACCATAAGCTACTGGAGAACCGCTACCAGTTGTAACATATGATTTCTCTTCAACTGATCCAAACATATCTACATTAAATAATGATGGACCGTTTGCATCATAACCACCAAGTAGGATATCAGCCATGAATGGATATCCTCTGTTTTGATGAAATATCAATGAACATAATCTTGCAAGTGAATGAACAGAAATATCACCATGTTTTTCAACTCTGTGAAGATTAGAATGGTAACGTAAAATATCAACAATATTTTGTGCATCAGCAACACCTCCTGCTAATGTCAGGCCTGCATGTTGATCAATTTGTTGGATTTTCATAGTATTATTATTTGCAATAAAATAGCCTGCGCTGGCCCTCATATCGGCGCATAATACGACACCATCTCTAGCCTTAATACCTACTGTGGTAGTCCCATGCAAAATTTTTTCTTCAACGTTATTTGACAAAATACACCTATTAAGATAAAGTAAAGGAAATCTCCCCCTTTTAAATAACTTTTTGATTCCTTGAAATCATAAATAATGAGAAAAAATCATGATCGCATGAAATCACACAAAATGGAATTACCTAGGCTCATTGAGATAGGAGAAAAGAACATCAATGATTTTGGTAAATTTCTACTTTCATTAAATAAACCAAGAAAAGTATCTTTGGTTGCTGGGACAAATGTTCAAAAAATATTAAAGAAAAAAATTGAAAAATCATTAAAATTAAAAAAAATTCAATTTATTTGGCATACTTCAATAGATAATCAAATAAAATCATTAAATAAAATTGAAAAAAACGTTAAAAAAGATAATTCAGACCTGATTATAGGGATTGGCGGAGGTCGTTCTGTAGATACTGCGAAATTAATTTCACATAATTTAGGAAAACCATTTGTAAGTTTGCCGACAGCTGCATCTCACGATGGAATGGCCAGTCCTTTTGTTTCAGTAAAGAGTAACAAACCACATTCCATAGTAGCAACTGCACCCATGGGAGTTTTTGTAGATATTGATATCATTAAAAAAGCTCCATCAAAATTGCTTGCTAGTGGTTGTGGTGACCTTATTGCAAACATTATAGCTGTAAAAGACTGGCAACTAGGTCACAAAAAGAAAAAGGAATACTATGGCAGGTATGCAGCAGATTTAGCCTTAATGAGTGCTAAAATTGTCATGGAAAATTCTTCCGAATTTGCAAAAAAAGGATTAGATGCTAGAGTGATTGTTGAAGGATTAATCAGTGCAGGAGTTGCATCATGTATTGCTGGAAGTAGTAGACCATGTTCAGGTGCAGAACATCTTATTTCACATGCACTTGACAAACTTGCTCCCGGAATAGGACTACATGGAGAAAAATGTGGATTAGGATCTATTATGATAGGAAAATTACAAGGACAAGATTGGAAAAAAATTGTAAAGACATTGAAAGATGTAGGAGCTCCTACATCTGCAAAACAAATTGGTCTAAAACCAGAAATAATTGTAAAAGCTCTAATGATTGCACAGGAACTTAGACCAGAACGATATACAATTTTGAAAGAAATTAAAATGACAGAGAAAGTTGCGCTAAATTTAGCAAAAAGTACTGAAATAATTTAAGCGGTTTTTTGTTCAAGAGCTTTTTCTTTTGTTTCAGGCTTTTTTTCTTGATCTTGTTTATTAACATGGGTTTCAACAAAACTTACTTTTTCCAACGTAGGAACAAATTTAAAAACATCCAGTTGAATAAAATGCTTCATGATTTGTAATCCATCAGCACGTAAAATTTCCTCAGGAATTGCAATGCTTACTTCTCTATCTTTCAAATCAAATGCAATTCTTGTGTCTTCAACAGGTAATCTATTTTTAAGAATGCTATCAATTTTATCATTTGGAGTATCTAAAGATTTAATGACATTGACGTCAAACAGAATAGTTTTTCCAGCATACTTGTGATTATAATCTACTTGAACTCTACCAGATCCAATATAACGAATAATACCTCTTTTGTTATCAACCTCAATAGAATCACCTACTGAAACTTTTTCAGCATCTTCTCCTAATTTTCTAATAGGAATCATTCTGACTTTACCAGAATCTCTATCACCAAAACCTTTGTCCGATGTTACTTCAATTGTAAGTTTATCACCAACAGATGTTTTTGCAAGTGCTTCATCAAGTCCTTTTAAGACAGGATAAGAAACTTCTCCAATAGAAACCAGCTTTGGTTGATACTTAAAATTTTGTTCATGAATAGAATGCTTTTTTGCATCTTCTTCAATTGTTGTATCAAATACTTCTTCACTGTCTTTTACTTTTGCAGTATAATCTACTAGAATTAGTGAACCTTTATTGAAAGTCAATGAGATCGGTCTCGAATTTCCTTATATTAAGTTAAACTTTACCAGAGCTTCAATTTAGATCTAGCATTAAATTTATTCACAAGTTGATAGTATTCCTATAATCAAAGTTCCATTTGACACTCCAATATATCCATAAAATATTACACCCGACATGGTTGTATTTCCAAATCCTATACTAGAGAGGTTTGTACCTATAAAATTAGGCATTAGAGAAATCTACACCATAGAAATTACAAACATACAAGTCTACACCTGATTCACGTAATGAATGACGATCAACAAATACAGGAATTAATCTGAGTTGTAACTGATTTAGTTCTTCTAAACTTCACTGCCGGATATCTAATTCAGGTTAGTTATCAGGATAGATTTGAAATATTTTATCATACCATCTATAAATAAAAACAATAATATTTTGAAATACAATTTAAGATTATGTTAACAAAAAAGAATTACTTTATGATATTAAGTTAATAAGATTTACAGAGCTTTTAATTTTTCTTCCGCAGTTTTAAGACCTGCTTGAGCATCAACATCATATCCCATCATTGCTAACGTGGACGAAATTGCAGATATGGTTCTCATTACATGGTAAGGACTAACTTCGCCCATACATCCAACTCTGAACACTTTACCTTTAAGATCACCAAACCCACCTGCTACCAGTACTTTGAATTTGTCAGCCAGTGTACTTCTGAAAATTTTATCTTCAAGTCCATCCAAATAATTTAATGCAATAATTGAGATTGAACGATCTTCTTCTTTTGCAAATGGAGATAGACCCATTGCACTTAATCCAGTGTATAACGCATCAGAACAAACTTTATGACGTTTAAAGACATTTTGTAATCCTTCTTCTAAGATTATAGATAATGCTTCTCTGTATGCATAAAGTAATGGAAGTACAGGTGTGAAAGGAGTATGTTTTTCTCCATCATAAAATTTGAAATATCTTGCTAAATTAAAATACATTGTAGCTGGCGGGTTTTCAATCATGTATTTTTTAGCTTTAGCACTAACAGATATTGGTGAAATTCCTGGAGGAGCAGCAATTGCTTTTTGTGCACCAGTCATACACACATCAATATTCCATTTATCTACTGGAAGCGGAGCCCCACCAAGTAACGAAACAGAATCTACAACATAGAATGCATCATTTCTTGAAGTCAAATCAGATACTTTATCAAGATAATTTACCATTGTTCCTGTTGAAGTTTCATTGTGAACAACATAGAATGCCTTAACATCCTTGTTATTGTCAAATGCTTCTTTAACTTGATCAAAAGTTGCATTTTCGCCTGGCGGAGTCTGAAGTTTTACAACATTGCCTCCTTGACCTTCAATTAATTCTGATAATCGTCTACTAAATTCCCCATTTACTGGAATGATAATTTTATCGCCTTTTTTAACTAAATTTACAACACCTGCTTCAACTGCACCAGTTCCTGATGCAGATAATGCTACAATATCATTTTGTGTTTCAAATACTTGCTGAGTTTTGTCAACCACATCGGTATACAATTCTACGAAATCATCACTTCTATGATTGATAATAGGTGCCAGCATTGCCCTCATAACTCTATTCGGTACGTTTGTTGGACCAGGAAGCATTGAAAGATATTCCATATGTTATCTATCAACGATTACTTTGGGGTTTATTTATAATTAGAGATTTTTCAAATGTTTTTTGGCACCAGTTCTTTTCAAAAAATTTTTTGTTCCAATAGGTACTAGATCATCCCATTTTTGATCGCGAATAATTAGATCGCGAATATTAGTTCCAGATAATGATTCTCTATTTAAAAAAGGAATGGGAATAACCTGAATATTTCTTTTTGAATAAAGGCGTTTTGTTAAATCATCATTTGAAAAAATTATATCAAATTTTGGTACAATAGTATCTATTTTTTCAATCCATCTAATGTGATTATCTACATCTGGAATAAAATAAATTAAAATTTTCTCCTTCATTAAATCATCAATAGAAGCTAGAATCATTTCTTTTCGTTGCTCAGCAGTAAATGGATTGTTTCTTTCCACAGGTTTGTTTGAACTACCCAGACCTACCCATAATTTATCAACTTTAGATAATGCAAATTGCAATGCTTCAAGATGTCCCAAATGAAAAGGTTGGAATCTGCCTATCAACAAACCATCCATACTGACTATAGAAAATTTCTTTTTAAAAAACTATCATAAAGAGTGACTAGTGGAAAAAATTATGGATTTTCTAAAAATTAATGGGGGTCATGGTGAAGGTGGTGGACAAATTATTCGTTCTGCAATTGTACTTTCATGTATTACAAAGAAACCAATCCATTTAGAAAATATTAGAAAAAATAGAAAAATCTCGGGATTGAGACCACAACATCTCACAGCAATCAAAATTCTTCAAAAAGTTGCAAATGCCAAAGTCATTGGAGCAAAAGTAGGATCGACAGAAATAAAATTCATCCCAGGTAATATTAAAAATCTAAAATTAATCGAAGATGTTGGAACTGCCGGAAGTATTACATTAATTTTACAAGTTTTAATTCCTGTAATTGCAATATCAAAAAAACAACTTGGCTTAAAAATAAAAGGTGGTACAGATGTACTTTGGAGTCCCACTATGGATTATACTCAATATGTATTACAAGAAGCATATTCAAGAATGGGAATTAATTTTTCACTTGAATTAATCAAAAGAGGTTATTATCCTAAAGGCGGTGGAGAAATAAAATTACAAGTCGCCCCATCTAATGTAAAATCAATATTATTTTCAAAAAGAAAAACAAAGAAAGTTAAACTAGTTTGTTCATTTTCAAAATTTACAAATAATGAAATTGAAAATAAAGTAAATCAAATTGTAAAAAAGTTAATTGAAATAAACTATATTGTTAATGTAGAAATTAGATCTGAGAAAGCATTAGATTCAGGTGCATCTTTATTAATTTACAGTATAGATAATGATTCTATAATAGGAATTGATGCATTGTATAATAAAAAAACAGATGAATTTGATTTAGACATAGATAATTTTATTAAAAATTATTCAATCGATGATAATTTAGCAGATATGTTAGTGGTTCCTGCCAGTTTAGCTGCTGGAAAAACAATTTTTCCTGTCAAAGAAATTACAAAACATTTAGAGACAAATTTGTTTGTGACATCAAAAATTACTGGTTGTAAATATGGTATTGGGAAAACAAGTTATGGATTTAAAGTAATAATTGAGGGAATCTCAAACTCCAGCGTCAAGTAATGAAGCAAAAAATAAAATTGCTATAGACAATACTACGGTTATCTCTCCAAGTATGATAATTTTCTTTCTCAGTTTTTGAATTTCAGATTTTGACATTTTATTTGACATAATTTGTTCTTCAACATCTTTACGAATTACTCTAACATGAACAGCATATGTAATAATTAATGCAATAACGAGAATTATTTTAATAATTAGATAAATGCCATAGCTTGTTGAAATAAGAAGATCAGGTTTTGCAATTAATGCATGGGAAGTATACAGACCAGTAGCCATTAAAATTATCAGTGAAGGAACAGCAACTTTGTTAAATCGTTTACCAACACGAATCATTATTTGCATTCGTTCTTCAACAGAACTAGTCATTGTTTTTAAAAGTGGAGAAAATACAATTCCGATAAATAAAGAACCGCCAACCCAAATCGAGGCAGATATTAAATGAATCCAAGTTATGATTGCCTGTTCTAGAGCTGCCATAGTTTATGATGTGTTAAATCAAATATTATGTATTTGGATCTTGCCAACCTTTTTTAGTTGTGCAAATCTTGAATCATTGAAATGGTACTTCAAAGTAAGTTGATAGTTTATCTAGCAATAGTTGGAGTTTTAGTATTAATGGGAGGAATTATTTTTTACGCTAGTCTTGATAATGATGAACTTGCACAAATTGAGATTGAATTAACAGATGTGAAACTAGTAGATGTAAACACGGCAAACAATCAAGCAAAATTTGAGGTTACATTTTTGGTAACAAACCCAAGTGATAAAACATTAACAGTTTCACAAATAGATTTCCAACTATATGGCGATGGCAAATTATTAGGGTCTGGATTATATTCTACAGCAGACATAGCATTACCTGGTAGAGCATTGTTTGTTTCAGGTGCAGAAATTCCATTGAAAAATATATTTATTCTTAGCAAATCTGAAGTTAATTCAGAAATTTATGAAGATGCTACTAATGAAAGAATTACTAGTTTTTCTGCTGAAGGGAAAATCATCACTCAGACTTCATGGAGTGAAGCTGACAAAGATTTCAAAACAAGTTATAATTAAAAAGTGGGCCTAATGAGATTCGAACTCATGATCACCGCCATGTCGAGGCGGTATCCTAACCAGCTAGACTACAGGCCCATTGAAAAATGAATCAAATTATTGACATTATTAACGTTTAACAAAAGAAAGAAAGATGATACAAAAAAGATGACAAAAAATTTTACTAATGAAGAAAAAAGAGGCTTCTACAAAGCAATTTATTCAAGAAGAGATGTAAGATCTCACTTTACCTCAAAGCCAATAGAAGACAAAGTTTTATCAAAAATCCTTAACGCTGCACATCACGCTCCTTCAGTAGGGTTTTCTCAACCATGGAATTTTATTTTAATTAAAGATCAAGATACTAAAAAGAAAATAAAAAAATCATTTGAGGAAGAAAAAAACCGTTCATCACAATTAATTGAAGAACCAAAAAAATCAAAATATCTTTCTTTCAAATTAGAGGGGATTTTGGAATCTCCTGTAAATTTATGTGTCACATATGATCCTACAAAATTCGGACCATTTGTAATTGGTAAATCAAGCATTCCTGAAGCAGGACTCTATAGTGTATGTTGTGCAATTCAAAATTTATGGTTGTCAGCTAGAACTGAAGACATAGGTTTAGGCTGGGTAAGCATACTATCAAATGATACATTAAAAGATACTTTAGATTTACCTGAGCATGTAATTCCTGTTGCATACTTGTGTTTAGGATATGTTGATGAATTTGCAGAGAAGCCAGATCTTGAAACCAAAGGCTGGTTACCAAGATTAGAATTGAAAGATGTTGTATTTTTTGAAAAATGGAATAAAAAAGAAAATAAAAATTGGGAAAAAATTCAAAAAATGATCAAAGAAAATCTTGATTACGCTTAAATAATTAAGAATGTTTTTTTTTTGCTGGGCTTGTAGCGCAGAGTCAATTTGACGCGCAATATGGATAGCGCAGTAGCCTCCTAAGTTACAGGTCGAGGGATCGAAGCCCTCCAAGCCCGTTTAATTTCAATAGTTAACGGAAATTTAAATACAAAGACAAACGGCTGAAGATATGAAAGTTGTTGTCATTTCTGGTAGTCCAAGAAAAAATGCAAATACGCAAATCGTTATGAAATATGTTTTTGAATATACCAAATCAAAAAATCAAGATACAAAATTAATTAATCTCTCTGATGGTCAGATTGAATACTATAGAGGACCAGACATAGAATATAATGAAAAAACAAAATCTGCTGCAAATGACATCATGAACGCAGATGTATGGCTAATTGGTTCACCAATCTATAACTCGTTTTTTAGTTCAGCATTGAAAAATCTTTTTGAGTATGTAAATTACAAAAAAACTCCAGGAAAAGTGGCAGGAATTACAATTTTAGCTGCTGGGGATATTGGTTTTATCAATGTACAGACATTAATCACACAGCTAATGTCATATTTCAGAATAATAACAAATCCAAAAGCTGTATTTTTAACTACAAAATCAATAAAAGAAAATTCAATTACTGATGAAGATGCAAAAACTAGACTAAGAGAAATGGTTGATGGCACTTTGGAGATTGCATCAAAATTTCATTAAAAATAGGCTCAGTTAAACTCAAACAAAGTCAAATATTCTAAATTTGATACAAATGGATCTACAATTCAATAATTTTTAAAAAATTAATTATTTTATTTTTGAGAAATTTAGAAGAATGGTTAAAAAATTTGAATGTATTTAATTTACATAATTTATTTAACAAATTCTAATTAAGATTTCATTTTGAAACGTTTTAATTTGAAAAATAATTGACTCTAAAGAATTTTTACTAAATTTTTAATTTTGTTAGAAAAAATTCTTCTAAAAATTGCTTAATGAATACTGCATTAGTAAGTAAAATCCATAATATTCAAATAAATTCATTTCAAATATCAAAATTTTATCAATAAAAGCATGATCAATATTTAGATTTTAGATGCAAAAGTCAAATAATAATATCATTTAGAGTACTATTATGAATTTGAAAAAAGATCCAACTGAATTATGTTCATGTAAATGTCATTTTGGAGGAGCAGTTAGTTGTCCAAATTGTAAAGAAAATCACGGTGAAGTTTGTTGCCATTGTAAAGATTAGAATTAATTACTTAGTTTTTTTTCCAGAAGCTAGCATTTTAAGATTAGCTAATTCAGTTTTTAGTGACTCTATTTGGACAAGAGTTTCAAGATTGGAAATTTCTTGATTTAATCTCTCAATTTCACTATCTTTGAGCTTTACAGTTTCTTTTACATTATTTAGTTCAAGAGATAATTCGTTTTGGACTTGTTTTATTTCTGAAAGACTAACCTGTGAACCAGTAATAGTTGCAGTTTGAATAGTTTGTGTGTTACTCAAGCTTTTTTTTTCATCATGAGGTGGTGCGTGATTATGCATATAATCAGTGCTTTTTTGTGAAATCCAGCATGTGAATGTCAGAAACCATGTAATTGGAACTGCCATAATAAAGACGAAATTAAGAATTGGCGCAAAGTCAACAAAGTAAGGCCAAAGTCCAGTCAATACCGCTGCAAAAACTCCGGTTGTTAGAGTGGCTAAATGGTTACCAAAATATCCCATAATTATTTTGAAATTTCATTATTTATAATAGTAATGCTAAAAATCAAAAAAATAATATGTTTAAAAAGAAAAAAGAGCCTAATTTATTCGTCTTTTTCAGCGATAGCGACAGTTGCCTTCGGCATATCTGATTGTAAGATTTGGATTTTTTGCAATAGTTCAGTTCTTAGATCTCTTGCAACTCTTCTTACAGTTGGTCTTGGAACTCCAAGTTCATCAACTACTTTAGTATAGATATCCTGCTTGTCAGTTACCCCTTTGTCAAGATAAGAATTAATTGCTTCTTTAATTATCGTGCTTTGGTTTGTACGATTCAACGAATTCTAAATTTTAATTGTTCTATATAACACTATAACTTTTGTAATTTGAAAATTATCATTTTTAATAGATTCAGATAGTATAGACAATAGTAAAATAAAAAATCAGTCTACACAAATTAGTTTTCTAACGAAAACCGTACAGAACATTATAGATTTTTCAATATTACTAAATTAACTACAAAAATATTTTAAGTCATTTCCTCAAAAGACTATTAAGATGCATTTACAGATTCAACACAATGGCTACAGCAAATATCGAAACTAATCTAGGAAAAATTTCATTTAAATTATTACCTGAATTAGCTCCAGAAACTGTAAGAAATTTTGAAAAATTAGCTAAAGATGGATTTTATGATGGGACGCTTTTTCACAGAGTTATCCCAGGATTTATGATTCAAGGCGGCGATCCTAATACAAAAACAGACAACAAAGGTTCATGGGGAATGGGAGGACCAGGATATAATATCAAAGCTGAATTTAATTCAAGATCTCATTTGCGAGGCATAGTTTCTATGGCTAGATCGCAAGATCCAGATAGTGCAGGCTCACAATTTTTCATTGTCACTTCCGATAGTGCATTTCTTGATAGACAATATACTGTATTTGGTGAAGTTACAGAAGGTATGGATGTTGCAGACAAAATTGTAAATCTTGATAAAGATGGAAATGATTGTCCATTAGAAAAAATATCAATGATTCATGTTACTGTGGAATAAATGAATAAAATAATTGCCACATTTACCATAATTTTATTAATTTTAATAATTCCGTCTGTAAGTGCTCAACAGATTAACGTTGAAGAAAAAGCAAATCAAAAATCAGTCACAGTTACAATTAATGAAACAGGGGATGTTCATGTAGTACACATTGTTAATTCTGCAAATACTCCAAAACAAGTAGAATTGATTGATGGTGAAATTCAAAACCTAATCATTACTGATGAAGAAGGGGAGAAAAAAGCGATCACAACAATTGGCAATAATGATGCTGTTATAATTTTTCCATCTGGAAGTGATTCAATCATAGAATATGATTTAAAAAATGTGCTTTTACTTAAAAATAATTTATGGACATTGGATTTTTTATATTTAGAAACAACTAATTTCGTGATTCCTGAAGAATTAGATTTAATTTTTGTTAATAGCAAACCAGTTTACTTGGATAATCAAAAAGGAATATCTTGTCATGGTTGTCAAATGATTATAGAATATGCATTTAATGAACCAAAAAATATTATAGATGTTAATTGGGAAAATAAAGAATTTTTTGTTGAGATAACAACTTTTGCCAATATAGAAAATTTTGAGTTTAATCAGCCTACGAAAGAAATTAAATTTAATGTAAATGAAAGTAATCAATTTATCACAACAATTATTCCATTAGAATTATTGTGGGGACCATATGCAGTATTTCTAGATGATGAAAAAATATTATTTCAAGACTACAAAAATAATGGCACGCATATTTGGATTAACATGAGACCTGGTACTGCAGGCGAAATTAGCATTATTGGAACCACAGTAGTACCTGAATTTTCAATTATAGCTCCCTTAGCTATTGGATTTTTGATCATAATGATGGCTCCTTTAATTAAAAAAATTAATCTCCGCTAGAACCACAAGAGCAAAACCCGTATTCATCAATTCTTACATTGCAAATGACACATTTTTCGCCATAATCTACTTCCCACGGTTCTTTACCAAAAAGCTTGAAATGATCATCTATTTCGATTGGAATCTCTCTTTTCTTTTCCAATGATTTGTATAATCATTTCAACTATACATAGATTATCTGAGAATAGTCATGAAAATTGAATGTGGATGTTATTGTATAAGGTGCAAAAGTACATATTTAGAATCAAATAGAATTGGAGAAGTTGAGAAAGATGGGTATTTTGATATGCATCATACCTGTAAACAATGTAATACACATTTTGATCATTTAGATGGAGAAACTTTTTTTCACTGTAAAAAATGCAAGTATTTCTCTAGTTAATTAAAGATTCTTGAATAAAATAATGAGTGCGATTTTCTTTAGAATTTTTCATTATTTCTTTGTTAGAAGCCATTTTGACTAAAGCTTTTGAAACATCTAATGGACTAGCCGCCCAGCCATATTCTCTGAGTTGTTGGACAGTTTCGGTAACTGTTCTAGGAATATCAAAAAATTTGCTTGTTTCTAAAATTCTTAGCTTTGATTTAATTTCATTAAATATGATATATTTTGGTTCATTAAATTCAGGTTCATATGCTTCAGCATCATCTAAATGTTCCAAACCAAACTGTGCTGGATGTTCTACCTTAGTTGGTGGCTGAATAGCATCTGTTTCATAAATGATTTTAGCTTGAGTTTCAGGTAAATGCTGAGAAATATCATCAATTATTTCACCTAATGTTTGATTATCCACATAGAAATCTCTAGAGTCGATCTCAATTTCATTTTCGCCTAGCTTGAGTTTAATTCTAGCCATCATGATAATATTATCCATTTTTGATTTATTCTGGTAGCTCTAAGGAGCTTTAAGATTAGATCAAAACTTTTACACAATTTATTAGAATTTTTTTCCTTTTTGATTAAAATGTAAATTTGCAATATTTAGTCATGGAATCATCTAAAAAAGTAGGGATAATTGTTCTACTTGTATTATGTATGAGTATTTTTGGATATTCACAATATGTTTCTGCTTTACAAATAGGAGTAAGCATTACACAAAGTGAGTTAATAGAGAAAAATGAAAAAAAGGAAAATTATC